>DATGQC010000108.1:0-11577 GCA_035304425.1 Advenella sp. | reverse complement strand
AAAGACTGGATTGCGCCGGTATTGCGCGTGGCGCTTCCTGTTTGTGTATTGATCGCGATCCTGACGCTGGAAGTGACGCCATGGGCCTATCGCCAGATCGAAGAATATCGTCAGCGCTACGAACAACGCTCTGATCTGTCCAAGATTACCGCAGGACAGTTTATTGAGTCGGCCGGCGGCGCACGCGTATTTTTCACCGAAGCGCCCACCAATCCGCAAGATGAAATTGGCGCTGTGTTTGCCCGCGTCCTGGACAACGAGTGGTACACCATTGTGACCTCGAAAAACGCCCGCATCCGTCGCGAGGACAATGGCGATCGCTACGTGGTGCTGGGGCCGGGTAACCGATACGACATGAAGACGGATAGTGCAGAATTCCGGATGGTCAGCTTTGATTCCTATACTTTGCGCCTGGAAAACTCCTCGGGCACCAGTGCTGATGAAATCGCCCGGCAGAATGCGCTGAACCAGATGAAATCGCGTCCCACGACCAATCTGATTCAGGACCGCAAGGCAGAAAGCCAGGCGCAGATCATGTGGCGGATTTCCCTGCCGCTGGCTGCCCTGAATCTGGCATTGCTGGCCATCCCGCTGGGTGCGGTTAACCCCCGCCTTGGACGCTCGGGAGATTTGCTGCTGGCTGGCCTGGTCGGCTTGCTCTATATGAATATGATCAACCTGATGCGCGGCTGGATCAGCAACGGAAAAATAGACTTCCTGACGGGAACCCTGTCGCTGCACGTGATTGTCCTGGCGCTTTGCCTGTATGCGTTCTATACCCGGATGCGTTTGAAAACTCCAAAAAAATCAGTGGCTTAGAGCGATTGCGCCGATTCAGGTGGTATTTCAATTGAAATAGACTATATGTATATTTCTAATAATTATATAAATACGGTTCGTTATAACTTATAATCCAGTAATGCGTATTGCCGCTAGCGGTGGCACGCTGTTACCACCAGCGGGTTTCGCGACGGTCAGGGCTGACTCATGGCCTTTTGTGCTGTTGTTACTGTTCCGGCGTCCCGCCTGCAGCGGCCAGGTGGATCAAATAGGCAAGGATAATGAATCTACAGCAATTTCGTTTTATACGTGAAACCATCAGACGTAACTACAACCTGACCGAGGCCTCCAGAATTCTGTTCACCTCGCAGCCCGGCGTATCCAAGGCGATCATCGAATTTGAAGATGAGCTGGGCGTCAAGGTGTTCGAACGCCACGGCAAGCGCATCAAAGGTCTTACCAAGCCGGGGCAGGCGGTCGCTAGCATTATCGAGCGCATCATGATCGAGGTCGATAATCTGAAAAAGGTCAGCGATGAATTTGCACGTCGCGATGAAGGCAGTCTGGTCATTGCATGTACGCACACGCAGGCACGCTATTTTCTGCCTCGGTTCATCCCTGAATTCAGGCGCCGCTTTCCCAAGGTTCATGTTTCTCTGGCTGAAGGCAGCCCGCTGCAACTGGCGCAAATGGTGCTGCAGGAGCAGGCCGACATCGCGCTGGCCACCGAATCCCTGTCTGAAGTAAGCGGCCTGGCAACATTGCCCTGCTACAGCTGGGAGCATACTTTGGTAGTCAAGCCTGACCATCCGCTGACTGAGTTGACGTCATCGCAGGCAAAAAACCTGTCGCTGGAACAAATTGTTCAGTATCCGATCATTACTTACGATCGGGCGTTTTCCGGGCGTACCTCAATTGACCAGGCTTTTGCCGATAAAGGTCTGAAGCCGGATATCGTGCTGGAAGCCATTGATGCCGATGTGATCAAAACGTATGTCGATGTGGAAATGGGTATTGGCATTATCGCCGGCGTTGCTTTTGACCCCCGGCGCGATTCGGGTTTTGTGGGCATTCCGGTAGGGCATCTTTTTGGCACGCATACCACCCGCATTGGCCTCAAAAGCGGCGTATTCCTGCGCGATTACGTGTATGATTTTCTGGCCATGCTCACACCGGAATTGAGTCGCGACGCGGTCGAGGCAGCCGTCAATTCCAATGGCTCGGGCGATACAGACACCGAGTTTGCACCACCGCTGCGCCGGGTATCGTAAAGTTAACGCAGGCAAGGCGGCCGGATCCGTGTGGGCCGCCGTCGGTTTGGCCGGGCGGCGCCTGCAATCGAGCTATAACACCGCGACAAGACCGTGATCGGCGCTGCGGAAACCGGACATGCCCGGCCTTGGAGGTTGCGCCCACCGCACAAGGGTACATCTGCCGGCTTTCAGTTTTGCGTCACAGGAATGTCTTGCGGACTATCGGTTCCGCTTCGAACGCGCTTCGTCCCTGATGTCAGTTTTTTTCAGGCGTCTGTTTTAGTTCGCGTTTGAGAATCTTGCCCACTGCGGATTTGGGCAACTCATCACGAAACTCAACAATCTTGGGCACTTTATAGCCCGTCAGTTCACTCCTGCAAAAATCGATCAATGCTTTTTCGGTAAGCGCGGCATCCTTGCGGACCACCACGATCTTGACCACTTCACCCGAGGCGCCGTTGTCGGCGCCGATAGCGGCAACTTCGCTAACACCCGGGTGAGAAGCCACGACCTCTTCAATTTCAGAAGGGTATACATTGAATCCCGAGACGATGATCAGTTCTTTCTTGCGATCGACCAGGAAGATATAACCGTCCTCGTTGATATACCCCATGTCGCCGGTGCGCAAAAAGCCATCAGGCTCAAAGGCTTTTTGGGTTTCGGCTTCCTTGTTCCAGTATTGCCGCATAACCTGGGGACCTTTGACGCACAACTCCCCGGTTTCATTGACGGCCAGCTCCTTGCCCTGATCATCGCGAATTGAAATGTCGGTGGAAGGAACCGGCAGGCCGATCGACCCATTGAATTCTTTCAGGTCCAATGGGTTGATGGTGACTGCCGGTGACGTTTCGGTCAGGCCGTAAGCCTGCGTCAGCGGCCTGCCGGTCACCTGTTTCCAGCGCTCGGCCACGGAACGTTGTACGGCCATGCCGCCGCCGAGGGTCAGCTTCAGATGTGCAAAAGAGACCGATTTGAAGTCGGCATGGTTCAGCAGCGCATTAAATAGCGTGTTGACGCCGGTAAACGCGGTAAATGGATACTTGCGCAATTCCTTGATAAAACCGGGAATATCGCGCGGGTTCAAAATCAGCAGATTGGTTGCGCCAAGCCGAATGAACGTAAGGCAATTGGCGGTGAGCGCGAAGATATGGTAGAGCGGCAGGGCAGTGACGACAAAGTCCTCGCTATTGCCCTTTGCATAGGGTTTTACCCAGGCGTAAGCCTGGCACAGATTGGCCACCAGATTACCGTGGCTCAGCACCGCACCTTTGGCGACACCGGTTGTGCCGCCGGTATATTGCAGAAACGCCGTGTCCGAGTGGTCCAGGCTGACTGGCCTGAAATCATTGACGTTGGTGCGTTTCATGATATCGGCAAAGCGAATATGGCCGGGCAGGGACCAGGCCGGGACCATCTTCTTTACATGCCGTACGATCAGATTCAGTACCAACCCTCTGACTGCGCCCAGCATGTCTCCCAGTGTCGTTACCACCACATGCTTGAGGTCTGGCAGCGCCGGTCTGGCCACTTCAAGCGTATGTGCAAAATTCTCCACCACAACGACAAACTCGGCCTGGGCATCTTTGAGCTGATGTTCCAGTTCGCGGGCTGTATATAAGGGGTTGCAGTTCACCACCGTGCAGCCGGCCAGCAGCGTGCCGAACAGCGCGACCGGATATTGCAGGATATTGGGCATCATGAGCGCGACACGTGTGCCCCGCGTTGCGCCTTGTTCCTGCAGCCAGGCAGCAAAGCGGCGGGCTGCCTCGTGCAACTGCGCATAATTCAGGGACTGTCCCATGGAGATATACGCCGTTGCGCCGGCATGGCGTTCGCAGCTTTCATTGAACAGTTCCGCCAGCGAAGCATAGTCGTTTATATTGATTTCTGCCGGAACGCCTGTTGGATAATTTTTTAGCCAGATTTTTTCCATGTCTTATCCTGGTGTAAAAGGACGATGAATCCATGTCGCGCCACAGCGTTAACCAGCGCCGAGCAACGCCTGCTTCAACGACGATTGTGCCGGGGCATTACCCAGCCATACAGCAAGCAATGCCTGTGCAAAGCCCGCGTCATTGACCGCGCCTTGCTGCCCTCCCAGTGCCAGGACTGTCACCTGCGAGCCTGAAAAGATGAGGTCGATCACACTGCCTCGTTTAAGACTTTTCTGTTTGAGCAGCAGCTTGGCAAACTGTCGGGCAGACGGCTGTATCGCTTGCCACTGGCCGGTACTGGTATTGTCTCGCAACCCTTCATTTAATGCATCGGCCAGATCTGTGCTGTCAATGTCGCGCAACAGAACCAGCCGCATGGCGCGTGGTGCGGTACTGCTGATAAGCGCCTGCGCCTGATCGGTTTTTTTATCAGTGTACAACGCCGCCAGATATACGTCGAATACCACCTTCTTGCGGATGCCTGCGCCATTAAGGACGAGCTGCGTATTGCCCACCTGCAGGGTGTCCGGTATTGTGTGCCCGTCCACGGTCCGGGCGCTGGCATCCAGAGCCAGGGTTGACAGAATGACAAGGGCGGCGGCCAGAAATGACGACTTGAATTTCATTGTTTGTCTCCGAATAAAATTCTTGTTATGACGCAGGGCACGATGCATGGGTCGGGTCGGATCCGACCCATGCACGATGTCTCCTGCTGCCGGTGCAGCCGGAACTTTGTCAGAAGCGGTGCGATACTTGCAAGCCGAAAATATGACCATGGGATTTGTAGCTGCCGCTCAGACGACCGTATTGCGCAAGGTTGCCGTCATTGGTGTTGTCTATATGGGATTTTTTCAGATACATATAGCTGTAACCGACATCAATGGCAGTATTTTCCGAAGGCTTGTATTGCGCACCCACGGAGAACCAATAGCGGTCATTGTCCGGCAACGAAGCCGGGCGGTGTTCGGCCGAGCGTACCGGCGACTGGTCCCAGGCAATACCGGCCTTCAGCTTCCATTGCGGCGCCACCTGATACATGGCGCCTACTGCAATACGCCAGGAGTTCTTGAATCTCAAATCCAGGCTGGCGTCGGGCAGCGTATCGCTCTCGATAGTCAACTTGGGCAGGCTGCTCCAGCCGGTCCACTGTATATCGCCCAGCAGTTCCCAGCGTGGACTGATGCGCTGATACAAGCTGAGCAGGGCCGTATCCGGCAACGTGACGCTGGCGCTGGATGACGAGGTCAGCGACGCCGGCACGAGGCCGTATATCTCCTGCAACTGCGCGGGCATGGCGCCAATCATGGCCGCCGATGGGCGGTGGATGTCCACGTCGGTATCGCCAGTAGCTTTGTATTTGATACGGGACCGGTACGACAGGCCGATACGCGTGTCTTCGCTGGGGTGGAACATGACGCCGATATTCCAGCCCAGGGCCGTATCATTCATTTTCACTCTGGCCTCGCC
The DNA here is from genome assembly GCA_035304425.1 of Advenella sp. Classification (GTDB taxonomy): domain Bacteria; phylum Pseudomonadota; class Gammaproteobacteria; order Burkholderiales; family Burkholderiaceae_B; genus Advenella. The sequence goes on along the minus strand of DATGQC010000108.1, from coordinate 6,143 downwards.
ATCCAGAATCGGACCGTATTGATCGCCCGCAGCCTTGCCCATGGCTGCCGCCTGCTGTGGCGGAACGCCTGCTGCGATGTACCTTTGCGTTACAGCGCCCGCAACCTGGCTGCGCATGTCAACCACGGTGCTTTTCTCATATTCGGCCTTGATGCGCTGGATGTTGATCCCGGCGCCAATCGACCAGCTATCGTTCAGCTTGTAGGCGAGCGACGGATTGAAATTGATGGTTTCAATGTCAAATTTCTTGGAATGGTAGCGACCCATGAAGCCATCACCATAATCGGTTGCCAGACCGAAGGGCGCGCCGATGCCCAGACCGGCGAACAAACGGTCCGAGACCTGCCATGAGACATAGGCATTGGGTACAAAAGCGCCGCCGCCGGCGTTATCGCCTTCGTCGCCCAGCCGGGCGCCGGAGAACCGGGCGTTGGCTGTGCCGAAAGCCGCGGGCAGTGAACTGCGATCATTGCTGAACTTGAACGACGGGATGATGTAGTTGCCGCCTACCGATATGTTCAGGCCGGGCAGGTTCGTCATGCCGGCCGGGTTGAAGTAAATGGTGGAAGCATTTTCTGCCACGGCGCCACTGCCCGCGTAGGCGACGCCCAGTCCGCTGGCGTTCTGTTCCAGCAAGTTGAAGCCGGCGGCATGCACCGCTGTAACGCTTGATATTCCCATTCCGAGCAATGTCGCGCTCAGAAGCGTCCGCTGGAGTTTATGTGTATGTCTCTTCATACGTCCATCCTAAGTGTAAAACCGGTGATTGCTTGTTTAATAGCCATGGTTGCCCAGGGGCGTCAAGTCTTATCACATTTGTAATATAAGGGGTTGCGCTTTATTGCCTGCCGCATCTTGTCATAGTCCTCCTTTGCTGCGTTTGTAATGAATAGGCCCTCCTGTGAAAGGGGCGAACCCGGTTCCAAATATCACGCCTGCATCGGCAAGATCGGCGTCCTGCACGATGTTGCGCGCAAGCTGTTTTTCGGTCTGCTCGATCAGCGGCTTGATCAGACGCTGCGCCAGTCCTTGTGGAATGGTCTTGCTGCTGCGCTGGTCATGCTTGCGATCTTTCCATACGTAAAATCCTTCGCCGCTTTTGACCCCCAGCTTGCCTTGTGCAATCTTGTTTTGCAGGCAGCGCGGTGGCTCCTGCTCTTGGGACAATTGTTTGCCGGCGGCCATGGCAATATCCAGGCCGACCGTATCGGCCAGCGCAATCGGCCCCATCGGCATGCCAAATTCAAGCATCGCGGTATCGATGACTTCCGGATCCATGCCTTCGTCGATGCAGCGCATGGCTTGCAGCATGTAGGGGGCCAGCACGGCGTTGACCAGAAAGCCCGGCGTATCCTGAACCGGTAACGGCAGTTTGCCAATTTTGCCGACAAAGGCGGTGGCGGTATCCAGTGTTTCCTGGGCGACGCCATCGGCATGCACCACTTCCACCAGTGGCATACGCGCAACCGGATTGAAAAAATGAATACCGACAAAACGTTCAGGATGCCTCAATACGCTGCGCAACTGCTCAATGGACAAGCTCGATGTATTGGTGGCTAAAAGGGCCCCTTCCTTCATTTTCGGTTCGATCTGCTGGTAGAGCGATTGCTTGGCTTGCGGATTTTCGCTGATCGCTTCAATCACCAGATCAGCCGTCGCGATCCCGTGGCCTTCCAGGTCCGGAATCAGGCGATCGCGTGCTGCCTGCGCGGTATACCGATCTTTGCGGGCATAAATGGAAACAGCGTTTTTGAACGCGCCGGCGATGCGCTGGGCATCGGTATCCTGCAAGGTGGTTTTGATGCCCTGCAGCGCGCACCACGCAGCGATGCCACCGCCCATCACACCGGCTCCGATCACATGAACATGGTTGACGGGCTTGGCATTGTCTTTTTTGCCGAAAGCCTTGAGCCGCTCCTGCAAGTGAAATACGCGGATCAGGTTTCGGGTCACATCCGATTGCAGCAGCCGGGTCAGCGCCTGGGGATCGGCCAACGGGTCGCCATCATGTTTCTCCCACAGATCCAGCATGGTCAGGGTGGCAGGGTAGTGGCCATAAGGGTCTTTCTGCCTGACGCTTTTGCGTGCCTGGGCAGCGACCAGCGACTTGAATGGTGCACGATTGAGCAAGCCGGCCAGGCCGCGAGCCTGACGCGCCGGTTTGCCCGACGTGACCAGATCGATCGCCGATTTCTCTGCAATCCGGGGCGCGACCAGCAAATCGACCAGACCGGCAGACCTGGCCTTGCGGCCGTCCAGCGTGCGACCGGTCAGCATCATGTTCAGGGCGGTCTGCGGACCGATCAGGCGCGGTAGTCGCATCAGGCCGCCCCAGGCCGGGAAAATGCCTAACTTGACTTCAGGCAGCCCGATCACCGGCTTGGGCGAGTCGACGGCGATGCGATAGCGGCAGGCCAGCGCCAGCTCCAGACCACCTCCCAGGCAGGGGCCATGCATGAGCGTCAGGGTAGGGAAGGAGAGTTTTTCGATACGGTTGAATAAATGCCAGCCACGTTCTATCAGCTTGCGGCCATGGTCAACGTTATCGATGTTCTGAAACTCCCTGACGTCGGCGCCCGCGATGAAGCCGTTGCGTTTACCCGAACGAATAATCAGCGCTTTGGGCGGCGTCGATTCCAGGCTGGCGATAATATCGGCAAGTTCTTCCATGACGTCGCTGGCCAGCGCATTCATGCTGCGGTCCGGGCAGTCGATGGTCAACCACGCGATATTCTGCGCATCGCTCTGCAGGGCCCAGTTCCGGTACGTTTTCACAGTTGTCATGATTGATCCTTATTGCATGGTTTCAACGAGCATCGCGCCACCCTGGCCGCCACCGATGCAAATGGATGCCATGCCGCGCTTGAGATTGCGCGCGCGCAGCGCCTGCAGCAGATGCAACACGATACGTGCGCCTGAGGCGCCGACCGGATGGCCCAATGCAATGGCTCCACCGTCAACATTCAGTTTGTCCTGGTCCAGCGTACCCAGCGCCGGCACGCCAAAATGGGCCTGGCAGTACGTCTCGCTTGCAAAGGCACGGATGCAGCCTAGTACCTGAGCAGCAAAAGCTTCATTGATTTCCCATAAATCCAGGTCATTCAGTCCCAGGCCATGACGCTGCAGGATAGGCACGCTGGCATGGACTGGCCCCAGGCCCATTTGCGCCGGGTCAAGGGCAGCCCACTGGGCGTCCACGATACGGCCAAGCGGCTGCAAGTTCCATTTGCTGACCGCTTCTTCTGATGCCAGCAGCAATGCCGCCGCGCCATCGGTAACCTGGGAACTGTTGCCCGCTGTCACATTGCCGCTGGGTTTGTCAAATACCGGTTTGAGCGTGCCCAGTTTGTCTATCGTGGAGTCGCGGCGGATACCGTCATCTTCGGTATAGGCATTGCCTTTGGCATCGATGATTGCGGTAATTTCCGAAAAAGCATGACGGTTCAGACCCGAGATGGCGCGTTCGTGGCTGCGCACACTGAACGCATCCATTTCACGGCGTGTGATGCCAAACTCCCAGGCCAGATTTTCAGCCGTCTGTCCCATGGAAATGCCGATGACCGGATCGGTCAGGCCTTTGAGCAGGCCGATGACCGGAGCCAGATTGCTCAACCTGAACTGGCGCAGCAAACCGAGTTTCTGGCCCGTGGATTTTGCGCCATTCCATTTGGCCAGCCAGTTCACCATGGCGTCGGAAAACAGCAAGGGGGCGCGCGATAATGCGTCGGTGCCACAAGCCAGGACCAGATCGGAGCGTCCCGTTTGAATATTGGCGCAGGCTGAATCGAGCGCCTGCATGCCGGAAGCGCAGTTGCGCATCACAGTCCAGGCCGGTACGCGATGGCCGGTGCCCACGCGCAGACCGACCACGCGACCGATGTTGGTTTCATCGGGGGTTGGGGCGGCGCAGCCAACAATCACTTCTGATAACGCAGTTGCCTCGACGGGCTGGCGCAGCAACAGGGCGCGGCTGGCCTGCACGGCCAGATCGCCTGCTGAAAAAGGCCCCGGTCCACCGCGCACTTTCAGAAAGGGTGTTCGGGCACCATCGACGACATAAACAGGTTTGAATGCCATGATCAGGATTCCTTGGTATGTGATGTTGAAGCGTTCGTTGTTGCCTGCATTTTTGCCAGGCCCAGATCAAACGGGAAATCATCGACGTGGATGACCTTATCGCGCAGCCGGTCGCGTTCGCGCAGCAAGGCGTATTCTTCGTCGCTGATTTGATTCAATTGGTGCGCCAGTTCAGTGATATCGCGCACGTTGCCGGCCGGATGTCCCTCGAAAACGCCCCGTTTTTCCGCGTCGCGGATTTTCGCGTCAATCGGTTCGGCGCGCATGGCGGCATGCAGCGCTTGCTCGATGGCGCCAATCGGGTCCTGCTCGCTGTCGGGTATATAGCAGTTTGCCGTGAGGCGATCCCTGGCGGGACCCGGTTGCATCAGTTGCTCGCAAATAGCGCGATCAAGCCGGTCACTTGGTCGGCGGAATACGCCGCCCCAGGGGAAGACAATCAGGCGCAGCGTTGCGCCGATCCAGCGATTAGGAAAGTTGCGATACACATTAAGCAGGGCAGTTTGCGCCTTTTCCAGCGCATCCTGCACTGACCAGTGCACAAAGGCAGCCTCGTCGGCTTGCGCGCCGTGGTCTTCGAATTGCTTCAGGGCGGCCGAGGCCAGGTATAACTGGGACAGCACGTCACCCAGGCGTGCCGATATTTTTTCGCGTTTTTTCAGACTGCCGCCCAGCACCAGCATGGCAACGTCGGCGCTGAGCGCCAACGCCGACGACAGGCGGGTAATCTGGCCGTAATACGGGCGCATAGAGAGCGCGGTTCCAGCCTTTACGCCCAACACAGCCGAGCCGAACAAGCCGCTCAATAATGAGCGCAAGCCATTTTTGCATGCAAAGCCAATGTGACCGAACAGGGCGTTGTCGAATTTGTCGAGCGCAATCGTCTGATCCGATTCCTGGACCGCGGCCATTTCCTTGAGTACGTAGGGATGGCAGCGAATGGCGCCCTGTCCGAAAATAATCAGGCTGCGTGTGAGAATGTTGGCGCCTTCCACAGTGATGCCGACCGGGATCTGCTGGTAGGCACGGCCCAGAAAATTTGATGGCCCAAGACAAATACCTTTGCCGCCGATGATGTCCATGCCGTCGTTAACGATCACGCGCGCGCGCTCGGTCACATGATATTTGGCAATGGATGAGATCACAGAGGGTTTCTCGCCAAGATCCACCGCCCCGGCAGTCATGACCCTTACCGCGTTGGCCATATAGGTATAGGCGCCCATGCGCGCCAGGACTTCTTCGATGCCTTCGAATTTACCGATGGACAAATTGAACTGCTTACGAATGCGTGAATAAGCGCCTACGGCACGAACGGTCATTTGCGCCATGCCGACATTGGACGAGGGCAGTGAAATCGAACGCCCGGCCGCCAGGCATTCCATCAGCATGCGCCAGCCCTGGCCGGCCATTTGCGGGCCGCCAATGATAAAGTCCAGCGGCATGAAAACATTGTTGCCTTCGGTCGGGCCATTCATGAACATGGCATTCAATGGAAAGTGACGACGGCCAATTTGCACGCCGGGGTGATCATGCGGCACCAGCGCGCAGGTAATGCCAATATCTTTTTTGTCCCCGAGCAGGCCGTCAGGATCGAACAGGCGAAATGCCAGACCCAGCAAGGTGCAGACCGGCGCCAGCGTGATGTAGCGTTTGTTCCACGATACCGACATGCCAAGCACCTGCTGGCCATTCCACTCGCCCATGCAAACGACACCGCTGTCGGGAATGGCTGCGGCATCGGAACCGGCCCAGGGGCTGGTCAGCGCAAAGGCAGGTATGTCTTCACCCCGCGCAAGACGCGGCAGGTAGTGATTTTTCTGTTCTTCGGTGCCATAGTGCACCAGCAGTTCGCCAGGGCCAAGCGAATTGGGGACCATGACAGATACGGCCAGCGCCGAGTTGCGCGTGGACAGCCGTGTCATCACTTCTGAGTGGGCGAAGGCGGAAAAGCCCAGGCCACCATATTGCTCGGGGATGATCATGCCCAGAAAGCGCTTTGATTTAATGTATTCCCAGGCCTGGGCCGGCAGGTCAAAATCTTCAGTTGTGATTTTCCAGTCATCGAC
>DATGQC010000107.1:0-3338 GCA_035304425.1 Advenella sp. | reverse complement strand
ATTTAGTTCAGCATGAGAGAGACCATCCGCAGCGAGTCGTATCATTGCATTTATCTTATGAGCGTTGTCCATCCACGGGTCAGCACCTGCATCAAGTAGGATATCAACGCCCTCATAGTTGTCCATCAGGGCAACGCCTGCAATCAGCGGATCGTTTTTTGCACCTCCCAGGCGATGATTGGGGTCGCCGCCATGCTTGAGATATAGCTTAATCAGCGTATTGATAAACGGAAAACCGAGTTGCGGATCGGTGGGATGACCTGGCAGAGCCAGATAATAAACAAATGATCGAGTAGAGCCCTTCGATGGTATATCGATCATATACGGATCGGCACCCGCTTCCAGCAACGTATCCATCGCTTCGATATTGCGCGCGCCTAAGGCATGAAAAAGCAGCGTGATTTCCTCGCCGTAGCGTTTATTCACACCACCCGGCAATGCTTTAATCTGTCTGACGCTGATCGCCTGACCCCGTTCTATCCGCTGGGCAATGCGGTAAATTTCTTCGCCATAAGGCTTGAACAAACGATCGGCCCGGTAGGTTGGTTCCATGAATTTCTCCGAAATGGTGTGATAAGCCCACCATGCCGTCGCGGCAACAACCAGTGCACATAGAACAGCGAAAAGCATCCTGCGGTTCATGATCCGTTTCGCCTTAATTTACCTTTATGATGTCGGAGACCATTCTGATAATGTCACTGAAATTCATGCTCAGGGTCTTGCCGTTCACCTGAATCGAACCATCGGAATTCAGAAGGATAGGGTCCCAGCACTTGCCGGATGATGTCATGGTATTAATGGTGAGCGTTAAGGATTGGCCCAGCAGACTTCCGACGTCCATCTGTGTTGAGCGACGCAGCAGTCGGACCATGTAGTCAGAAAGTCTCGACATGCCGTCTGTGCCTTGCGTGGCGTCGAACAGAAAATCGGGCTGACCGGCGATCGATACCGTGATCAGGCGTGACGTACGCGAAGCAGATGAGGTATGGGCGGCATTGGCGGCGCGGAAGAATGCGTTAGACATAGAAGGGCTGCAGGCCGGTACCGCATTGGGCCTGTTTACAAGAAATCAATGGCGTTGAGCACGCAGAGAATTCTAATAAGCTATCCGTATAAATTACCTTGATATAGCTTGGGTTTTTTCATTATTTTTCTCTGAATGCGCGATTTTTTAATATGGACGCTTTGCGCCCAAATGTCGCAAGCCAGCAGGTAACGGAATGCAGCCAATAGCGTCTTCACTAGTAACGTGAGCGGGACCGTGAGTGTACTGCGCAAGCTCCGAAAAATGCGGGGTATTTCTAATTAATCAGACTCTTACCCACACAAACCACAAACAGCGTTCGTTGGCATTTTGATCTTCCCCCCCCGAACGCTGCCTTAATCTTTGAGTGATCTACTTGAAATCAGCTCAATTGCCCATCGCAATAACATCTTCCGGTAAATCGGTTTGATGATATTTTTTATAAATCGCGTTTAACCTGCCATTCTTCAGATTCGCGCGCACCAGTTCATTCATTTTTTCTTTGATTTCCGGGTTGTTTTTAGCAACACCAATGGCCAGTTTGGCGCTGGACATCACGATTCGGATATCCATTGCTTTGGCTGGATACTTTTTATTTAATGCACCGATGATCGAGGGTGCGGTGGCAAAAATACTGCTTTGTCCGCTGGTAATGGCGGTAATGGCAGTTGCATCATTTTCAAAACGAACAATATTGGTGCCGGGTGGCGCCTGCTTCGTTAACTGCTGATCATTGGTCGTGCCTCTGGCAGTCACAACCGTTTTACCAACCAGGTCTTTCATTTCTTTAATGGGCGAATCCTTGGCTACGGCAACGACCGCTTTGTTATCTGCATAAGGAATAGAAAAATCAACCACTTTGGCGCGTTCTGGCGTGATCGACAGACTGGAAATGACCACATCTGCCTTATTGGTCAACAAGAACGGAATGCGATTGGCCTGTGTCGTCGGCACCACCTGGAGCTTGACGCCCAGACTGTCTGCAATCAATTGCGCAGTCTCTACATCCGAACCAATTGCTGTCACCTTGTCATCTGTCATGCCGTAAGGCGGTGCGTTCAGATCAATCGCCACGCGCAATACTTTCTGCTCCATGACTTGCGCTAACGTATTCGCATTGGCTGCCGATAACCCGCTTCCCATCGCCCCTACCAAGGTAAAAAGCGCAAATACGGGTTTAAGTCGAAATTTCATAAAACGTCTCCATGCATCATATATTCATTATTGTTATAAAGAAAAAACAACGACTGCTATAAGCGCCACAAGCTTATCATCAATCTTTTCCCCAGGGGCGATTTATGAGACAGCTCACTTTACAATAAACGACCCGTTCGGCTCCAATCTCGTCAATTCGTGCAGCAAACGATTCAAAAGGGCAACCCGGCACAGCAGACGTTCAACAGCAACAGCGCAGATGGCTTTTTATCTTCCTTATCCGCCACAGGAGCATAGACAATTCACCTAATCGAGCGCTGCATGCCAGCGGCGCCGGTTTAAACAGCCTGGGCCAGCTAAAATAGTCGGTATGCAATTGCTCAATTGAGCCGCCAGCACTTTTCCGTGCTCGCCAGAAGACGCCTATCCCAGCAACTCAGAAGTGCTGAATATAATCTTGCATAATAAACACATACGTAATTAAGTAGCCAATATGAATACGCTTTTGCTCGTCGGCGGTGACCTATGTGAACGGACAGCGCAACAGCTGGATCCGGCCCGCTGGAAATGCATTGGCCTGCGCCGCAGCGCAGTCAATTCCGCCCGCGAGAACGCTATTTCCTGGCATGCCGCCGATCTGTCGGACCCAGCAAGCCTCTCTTTCCTGGGGCAGAAAGCATTCTCCGGCATCACCCATATCCTGTATGCCCCTTCGCCAGACAGCCGGACGATCGATCACTACACAGGGGTTTACTCGCTTGGCCTGCCACGGCTGCTGAACAGCCTGCCTCCCGAATGCCTGCAGCAGCTGCAGCGCTGTGTGCTGGTGGGTTCATCTGCCGTCTGGGGGCCGTCCGATGATTGGGTAGACGAAGATACCCCGGTTGCGCGGACCAATTTTCGCGCCAGCGCGCTGCTGCAAGCCGAAGATGCGCTACATACTTTGGCGCCGCCGGGCGCAGGGGTCGTGCTGCGCCTGTCGGGCTTATACGGCCCGGGGCGACTGCAATTGTTAAAGGGTATACAGGCTGGCGCGATCACCGCACCAGACGGGCCGGGCCATTGGGCGAACCGGATTCATATTGACGATGCGGCGCGGGCCTGTGCGCACTTGCTTACGTTATCCAACCCCCAGCCACTATATATAGGAACGGACGAT
>DATGQC010000106.1:0-5480 GCA_035304425.1 Advenella sp. | reverse complement strand
CGCCGAATGCATGGGCGGAATCTGTAGTATTGAACCGCGAAACTGTGGCAATACCATGTCGATCTTTTCACGCGTCACTGCTTCAGCGGTCAATTGTGCCTGTTGTACAACAGTGCCGGTCAAATCGCCTGAATCGGTTTCCGCGCCAAACTGCAATGTCGCAACGTAGGACTTGTCGGCATCCAGCATGGTCCCGCAAATTTTGGTGGCCTTGCCAAAACAGCAAACCAGCAGACCGGTTGCAAATGGATCCAGCGTACCGGTATGGCCCCCTTTTTTCGCATCCAGCATACGACGCACGCGCTGCAGCGACTGGTTGCTCGAATATCCGAACTGCTTGTCCAGTAAAAGGACGCCGTCGATATCCTGCCCGCGTTTTCTTCCCATCGCCTGCCCTGATGTTACTTGCGATCGTCTTTGGTGTCCGGTAGCGGATCGACGCTTTCCGGATAGTCTTCCGGCCGGTTGGCGCGGTCGATCAATTGTGTCATTTCTATACCGCGCGCCAGCTGATCGTCATGAAAAAAACGCAGCGTAGGAACGGTATGGATATGCAGCATCTTGAACAGCAGCGAATGCAGCCAGCCCGCCTTCTCGTTAAGCAAGGCAGCCGCTGCTTCCGGTTCAGCGCCAAGAACGGTGAACCATACCTTGGCGTGCGCGTAATCGGCCGACAAATCCACGCCGGTCAGCGTAATCAGACCCGAGCGCGACATATCGAGCTCGCGCTGGATCAGCACCGCCAGATCTTTCTGGATCTGTTCGGCCAGACGGGCGTTGCGGTTTGCGCCGGAGGATTTATGACGGTTCATAATAATTTACAGTGAGCGGGCAATTTCTTTGATTTCAAAAATTTCGAGCTGATCGCCAACTTCGATATCGGAATTGCCACGCAAGGTGATACCGCAATCAAAGCCGGATTTGACTTCCTTGACGTCATCCTTGAAGCGCTTGAGCGAGTCGAGCGAGCCAGTCCAGTGCACCACGTTGTTGCGCAACAGGCGGACCTGCGAATCGCGACGCACCACGCCTTCGGTGACCATACAACCGGCCACTTTACCGATACGGGAAATACTGTAGACCTCACGAATTTCCACCATACCGATCACCTCTTCACGCTCTTCCGGCGCCAGCATGCCGGACATGGCATTGCGAACGTCGTCGACCGCATCGTAAATGATGTTGTAGTAGCGAACATCAATATCGTTGGTCTCGGCCAGCTTTCTAGTGCTCTGGTCTGCACGGACATTGAATCCGATCACAACAGCGTTGGAGGCGATGGCCAGGTTGATGTCGCTTTCGGAAATGCCGCCCACTGCAGCATGAACCACCTGGACCCGCACTTCGTCGGTTGACAGTTTGGTCAGGGATTGCACCAGCGCTTCCTGAGAACCCTGCACGTCGGTTTTGACGATCAGCGACAACGTCTGCATACCTTCGCCGATGTTGTCGAACATGGACTCCAGTTTTGCTGCCTGCTGTCTGGCCAGTTTGACGTCGCGGAATTTACCTTGACGGAACAGCGCGATCTCGCGCGCTTTACGCTCATCGGCCAGCACCAGCACCTCGTCGCCTGCCTGAGGCACGTCGGTCAGGCCCTGGATTTCAACAGGGATGGCCGGGCCGGCTTTGGTGATCGGTTTGCCGTTTTCGTCAAGCATGGCGCGCACACGGCCAAAACTTGCACCAGCCAGCAATGCGTCGCCGCGATTGAGCGTACCGCTTTGCACCAGGATGGTGGCGACCGGACCGCGACCCTTGTCAAGGCGCGCTTCGATCACGATACCCTTGGCAGGCGCCTCTACCGGCGCTTTCAATTCAAGGATTTCGGCCTGAAGCAGCACGTTTTCCAGCAACTCATCGATGCCCTTCCCTGTCTTGGCCGATACTGGCACAAAAGGAACGTCGCCGCCGTATTCCTCGGGAACGACTTCTTCTGTCACCAGTTCCTGCTTGACGCGTTCCGGATTGGCTTCAGGTTTATCGATCTTGTTGACGGCGACAACCATGGGCACGCCCGCCGCTTTCGCGTGATGGATCGCCTCTTTGGTTTGCGGCATCACGCCGTCGTCGGCCGCCACAACAAGAATGACAATATCGGTGGCCTTGGCGCCACGGGCACGCATGGCGGTGAACGCCTCGTGACCCGGGGTATCCAGGAACGTTACCATGCCGCCTTCGGTCTGGACGTGATAGGCGCCAATATGTTGCGTAATACCGCCGGCCTCGCCAGAAGCCACTTTGGCACGACGAATGTAATCGAGCAGCGAGGTTTTACCGTGGTCAACGTGACCCATCACCGTCACCACCGGTGCCCGCGGCTGCAGTTCCGCGTCTGCACCCGTATCACCGATATCCAGGAACGCTTCTGGATCGTCAAGCTTGGCGGCAATCGCATGATGCCCCAGCTCTTCGACCACAATCATGGCTGTTTCCTGATCCAGGACCTGATTGATGGTGACCATCTGGCCCAGTTTCATGAGCTCCTTGATCACTTCAGCCGCTTTGACAGACATTTTATGGGCAAGGTCGGCCACCGTAATCGTTTCGGGCACATGCACTTCACGCGCAATAAATTCGGGCGTCGACGGCTGACTGACCTGTGCGTGCTGATGCTTATTGCGACCACGCGATCCGCCACGGCCACCGGACGAGCGCCAGCCATCTTCCTTGCCTGCAGGACCGGCGCGTTTTTCAGCAACGGCTTTTTTCCCGCGGGTCTGTTCGTCTGACCATTTCTTATCGGTTTCAGCAGCCTTGTGCGCCCCAGGCGCAGCAAGGGTTTTGACATCCTTTTTCCCGGCTTTTTTGGTGGCGTCGGCCCCTTCGGCGGTGGGCGAGGCACGCAGCACTTTGCGCGGCTTGTTCAGCATGTCGCGCAGAGCAGCGGCTTCGGCTTCGGCCTGACGGCGCGCTTCATCGCGACGAGCGTCGGCGGCTTCGCTACGACCAGCCACAGGCTTACGAGCCGTCGTGGCGGCACGCGGTGCGTCCGGCTGGCGGGGCTTGGCCTGTTCGCTGCGAGCCGGCTCAGACTTGGCCTGATCCCGTGAGCCTGTATTGCGCGCATCAGCCGCAGCCGGTGTGCGGGCAACAGGCGCGGGGGTCGCAGCCGCTTCTGCAGCTGCAGGCGTCGCCGTGCCTGGGACCGGTGCCGGTTCCGTGGTCTGGACGGGGGCCGCCTGGTCGGCGACCGCCGGTGCTGCCGCTGCTGCCGGCGGCTTCGCAGCCGCAGGCTCTTTTTGCGCTTCCTGCACTTGCTGCGCCTTTTCGGCCGCGGCCGGCTGGGCAGGCTCAGGCTGCGATGCGACCGGTTGACTGGCCGTTGCCGATTCCGGTTCCGCTGCGGATGGCGCCGCCGGCGCAGGTTTCGCTTCAGCCGGTGCAGCCGTTGCTATCTGGGCATCGGCAGTTGCCGGCGCAGCAGCCTGTTCAGTCCCGACAACCGCCGTCGCCTCGTTTGTTTCAGACGCATCGGCTGCCTCTGTTCTGGCCTCAGTGACATCCCGTTTGACGAAGACACGTTTTTTGCGCACTTCGACCTGAATGGTCCGCGAACGGCCGGAGCCATCCGCCTGACGGATTTCTGATGTTTCGCGACGGGTAACGGTGATTTTTTTTCCATCTTTTGCACCATGCGCACGACGCAGCGAGTCCAGAAGTTTCGCTTTGTCGCTTTCGGTCACGACATCTTCCACCGATTTCAGATTCACGCCAGCCGAGCGAAGCTGTTCAAGCAACACATTCGCTGGCATTTTGAGTTCGACGGCAAACTGGTTTACGGTATTACTGGGCATTAAGTTCTCTCTTCCCTTACAACGTTTCAATAACTGGCTGATGGCCACTGATCAAAGTGTGAACTTCGTTAGTCAGGGCTGGATCGACAAAGCCGCTGGCGTAGTGCGCATCGCCTGCACGGTGGCCTACCATGCCACGATACACACTCAACAAGGCTACCCCGCAATCACTTTTCCTCGTCATCAAACCAGTGCGCCCGGGCGCGCATGATAATTTCGCTGGCCTGCTCATCTGTCATACCCGTGATTTCAGCCAGTTCGTCGGTCGCAAGTTCGGCCAGATCATCAAGCGTTGCCACGCCGGCGTCGCCCAAAGTGGCGACCAGTTCCGGGGTCATGCCTTCAAGATCCAGCAGATCCTGCGCTGTTTCAACCCGCTCTTCCTGGGCTATGGCCTCGGTCAGCAGGGCAGTACGTGCGCGGTTGCGCAATTCGTTGACAGTTTCTTCATCGAAGCCATCAATTTCCAGCAATTCCTGGATAGGGACATAAGCCACCTCTTCCAGTCCGGTAAAGCCTTCATCAATCAGAATGTCAGCTACCTGCTCGTCGACATCCAGGCGCTCCATAAACATGGCGCGCTGACCGCTGCGCTCTTCCTGCTGGCGATTCTGATTTTCTTCCGGTGTCATGATATTGATCTGCCAGCCGGTCAGATCAGAAGCCAGACGCACGTTCTGGCCCCGTGAACCAATCGCTTTGGGCAGATTTTCGGCGTCGACGACAACATCCATGGCATGCTTGTCTTCATCCACGACAATGGATTCGACCGCGGCCGGCGCCAATGCACCAATCACAAATTCGGCCGGTTCGTCGGCCCACAATACGATATCGACCTGCTCTCCGCCCAGCTCGTTACGAACGGCGGTAACACGCGAGCCGCGCATGCCCACGCATGTACCGATGGGATCGATACGCTTGTCATAGGCCACAACTGCAATTTTAGCGCGAAGTCCGGGGTCACGGGCGGCAGCCTTGATTTCAAGCAAACCCTGCTCTATCTCGGGGACTTCATTTTCAAACAGCTCCCGGATAAATTCGGGCGCGGTGCGCGAGAGCAGAACCTGCTGCCCTCTTGCCGTACGGTCGACCTTGGCGACCCAGGCGCGAACCCGGTCGCCAACGCGCAGATTCTCTTTGGGAATCATTTCGGAACGAGGCAGACGCGCTTCGATCTTGCCCGTTTCAATAATGGCGTCGCCTTTGTCGAGTCGCTTGATGGTGCCGGAAATAATGGTCTCGCCACGATCCAGGAAATCGTTCAACACCTGTTCTCTTTCGGCATCGCGAATTTTCTGGATGATGGCCTGCTTGGCAGCCTGGGCCCCGATACGCCCGAACTCGATAGGCTCGAGCGGCTCTTCAAGATACTCGCCCTCCTGGACGCCAGGCTTGATTTCCTGCGCTTCAGACAGCAATTCCTGGCGGTCCGGCTCCTGCAGGCCCGCATCATCGGGCACCACAAGCCAGCGTCTGTAACCCTCGTGCGAGCCATTTGAACGATCAATAACGACACGAATATCGGCATCGTCCTTGAAACGTTTTTTCATCGCAGAGGCAAGCGCATTTTCAAGCGCACCAAATACGACCTCACGCGATACGTTTTTTTCACGTGCCAATGCATCTACAAGCAGAAGAATTTCGCGACTCATCGCTTTTTACCCTTGAAATCAAGAACCGGAT
>DATGQC010000105.1:0-6889 GCA_035304425.1 Advenella sp. | reverse complement strand
CAACTCCAGCACTGCATTCATGCACTGGTCTACACGTGTATCTTCCAAGGTTGCCGCCGGATCCTGCAACGTAAACCGCAGGGCCAGACTGCGCTCCTGCTGCTCTGAATGAGGATCCTTCCAGACATCAAATAATGCAATATCCTTAATAATATCAAGGAATTGCCTATCTTGCTGATTATTCTCCAATGTGTCAAGCAAGTCCTGCAGTTTCAACGTGACAGGCGCCCATATGGCCAGATCGCGAAATACCGCAGGTTGCTTTGCCACTTCCGTATAGTGTGCGAATTGCATTTGCTGCAACGCAACAACATCCAGTTCAAATACCACGGGCGGATGAACCAGTTCATTATCCTGTACCCATTGTGGATGCAGTTCGCCGACAAAACCGATCAATTGGCCGTTAAGCAGGACGTTTGCGCTGCGTCCGGGATGCAGCGCCGGATGGTTGACCGGCTCGAAACGCAGATGGCTTAGCTGCTGGCTGCAAAGACGCTCGATATCGTTTTTAACATCAAAAAAATCAACCTGACGCACCGCCAAACCCCACTGCTCGGGCTCCGCCGGCCCCCACGCTGCGCCCGCCAGATGCAGAGGCTGGCGTACGCCCGCCACGCTCAGATCGCCATCGCTGACAGCAGCGTCGCGAACAAAGACACGCCCCAGTTCAAAAACCCGAACCCGGCTCTGTTGACGCTTCTGGTTATATTGGATATTGGCAACCAGGCCAGCGATCAGGCCGGAACGCATGGCCTCCAGGTGGCTGGCAATGGGGTTGAGCAACATGATCGGATCGGTGTTGCCCATGTAATTGGTTTCCCAGTCTTTCTGCACGAAACTGAAATTGACCACTTCCTGGTAGTCCAGCGCGGCCATAAGGTGGCGCAACTGGTGTTGGGAGCGGCGCGCCTCATTCGTAGACAGCATCGTCGCTGCCGTCTTCGGCGGATTACTGGGAATATTTTCAAACCCGTAAATGCGGGCGACCTCTTCGATCAGGTCTTCCTCTATTTCCAGATCAAAACGGAAGGATGGCGGCACAACGGAAAATACGCCATCTTGTTCGGTGAATTGAAAATTGAGCTTTGTAAAGACATCGCGCACGTGCGTTTCAGTAACCGGTATGCCCAGCACCTTGCGGCAACGCTCAAGACGCATGGTCACAGCAGGGCGTGCCGGCAATGCAATGCTTTGATCGCTCACAGGACCGGCCTGACCACCGCATATTTCCAGAATCAGGCTGGAAATATGCTCAATGTGCTCGACGATGTTCAGGAAATCTACACCACGCTCAAAACGGTGGCTGGCTTCAGAGCTGAACTTGTAGCGGCGCGCGCGCCCGGCGATGGCGTCCGGAAACCAGAAGGCGGCTTCCAGATAAATATCGGTTGTATCCAGCGACACGGCGGTGGCCGCACCTCCCATAATGCCGGCCAGACTTTCGATCGTGTCGCCAGCCGCAATCACGCCCACATCGGGCGCTAACTGTACGGTCTGATCATTCAGCAACGTCAGGCTTTCCCCTTCTTTTGCCCAGCGCACGGTAAGCCCGCCGTTGATCTTGGCCAGATCAAACACATGGGTAGGCCGGCCCAGTTCCAACATGACGTAATTGGAAATGTCCACCAGCGCAGAAACCGAACGTTGGCCGGCACGCTCCAGTCGGCTTTTCATCCACTGGGGTGTGGCTGCCTTGGCATTGACACCACGAATAATCCGGCCCGCAAAGCGGCCGCACAGGTCCGGCGCCTGGACGGTGACCGGCAGTGTATCCTGATGCGTAACGGCCACCGGCTTACAGGCAGGCTCTGCCAGCGCTGCGCCGGTCAGCGCACGCACCTCGCGCGCCACCCCCAGAATGGACAGGCAATCGGCACGGTTTGGCGTCAGCTTTATTTCAAAAATGGTATCGTTCAGGTCCAGCGCGCTGCGGATATCCTGTCCGACCTTTGCATTGGCGTCCAGCTCCAGCAAGCCGCCATGATCCTGGGACAGCCCCAGTTCACGTGCCGAACATAGCATGCCAAACGAATCTTCGCCGCGCATGCGCGCCTTGCTGATTTTGAACGCTCCGGGAAGAACCGCGCCAATGCGCGCCAATGGCACCTTCAGCCCCTGGGTGGCATTCGGTGCGCCACACACAATCTGCAGCGGCTCGCCTGAGCCGTCATCCACGGTACAAATGCGTAGTTTGTCAGCATTAGGATGGGCCCGTACAGCCGTGATGTGGGCCACGACAATCCCAGAAAAGGGTGGCGCGACGGGAGCGGTTCCTTCAATTTCCAGACCTGCCATGGTCAGCGTGTGCGCCAGCTCGTCGGTGGAAATCGATGGATTAACAAAGGATCTTAACCAGGATTCAGGAAATAACATGATGTCTTTTTCTAGGTTCAAATAGGGAGTTAGGGCGCGAAAATCAGCGATTGAACTGACGCAGGAAACGCAGGTCTCCTTCGTAGAACTGCCTCAAATCGTTCACGCCATAGCGCAACATAGTCAGGCGCTCTATGCCTGATCCGAACGCAAATCCGATGTATTTTTCCGGATCCAGTCCGAAATTGCGTACCACCTCCGGATGCACCTGGCCAGAGCCGGAAATTTCCAGCCAGCGTCCCTGGTTGGGGCCGGAGGTGAACATCATGTCGATTTCGGCAGACGGCTCGGTGAACGGGAAAAAAGACGGACGAAATCGCACACTCAGATCGTCGGTTTCAAAAAAAGCTTTCAGAAAATTCGTATACACCCCTTTCAGATCGGCAAAAGAAATGTCTTCCGCGATCCACAGGCCCTCGACCTGGTGAAACATGGGAGAATGAGTGGCGTCGCTGTCCACACGATAGGTACGACCGGGTGCGATTACCTTGATAGGCGGCGTATGCATGCGGGCGTAACGCACCTGCATGGGGCTGGTGTGAGTGCGCAACAGAAAAGGCAAGCCCCCGCTGTCGTTCATATCCACGTAAAAGGTGTCCTGCATGGAGCGCGCAGGATGATTTTCGGGATTATTCAGCGCGGTAAAATTGGTCCAGTCATTTTCGATCTCGGGGCCGTCGGCCACATCGAAACCGATACTATGAAAAATTTCTTCGATCCGCTGCCATGACTGGATCACCGGATGGACGCCGCCCATGGCACGGCCTCTGCCCGGCAGGGTCACGTCAATGGTTTCCGCGGCCAGGCGCCGGTTCAATTGATCGCGAGCAAACTGCTCCCGGCGCGCGTTGAGCAACGATTCAATTTGCTGCTTGACCCGGTTGATACGGGCGCCTTCGGCTTTCTTCTGCTCAGGCGGCAGCTGGGCCAACCCTTTCATGAAACCGGTTATGACCCCGTTTTTCCCAAGAAATTTTGCCTTTTCATTTTCAAGCGAAGCCGAATCGGTTGCATGCTCGAATTTGTCTTTGGCCTGAAGAATCAGATCGTCCAGCGATTGCGTCATGAAATGTCCATTCTTGAAAAAACAAACGGGACCCGAAACGAGCCCCGTTTGTATACAGCATAAATTTAAATCGTCAGTGGATCAGGCGCCCAGGGCGGATTTGGCCTGTTTGACAACAGCGGCAAAACCAGCCTTGTCGTGGACAGCCATATCAGCCAGAACCTTACGGTCCAGTTCAATAGCAGCCTTTTTCAGTCCGGCGATAAATACACTGTAGGTCATGCCGTTTTCACGGACCGCCGCGTTGATACGCGTAATCCAGAGAGCACGGAATGTACGTTTCTTATTGCGACGGTCACGGTATGCATACTGACCAGCACGCATGACTGCCTGTTTTGCAATACGGAACACATTGCCGCGACGGCCACGATAGCCCTTGGCTGCAGCAATAACTTTTTTGTGACGAGCACGTGCGGTAACACCGCGTTTTACGCGAGGCATAATCTAACTCCTATCAAGCAAAAGGCATCATGGCTTTTACGGAAGCCACATCAGAATCATGAACGGCTGTCGTGCCGCGCAGATGACGTTTGTTTTTCGTGGTTTTCTTTGTCAGAATGTGGCGTTTGAAAGCCTGACCACGCTTGATAGAACCGCTACCGCGTACAATAAAGCGCTTGGAAGCACTTTTCTTGGTTTTCATTTTGGGCATAACTGATACCTGCAAATGTGGATAAAAGGTGCCTAATAACCGTTTATTAAGACTTTGCTAACCCGTATCCGTTTTTCCCGTCACGATCCGCTCGAACCCCCTGGCCAACTGTTACAATTTCTGGTTACCCAGATAACAGCGCCACGGCGCCTACGGCCTGCGGGAAACCATTGATTATACGATGTTTTTTTTACAACTACCAGCAATTAAGTGAGCAAACCCCGACAGAATCGGGCGAATCGCCATTAAATGTGGCCGTCAGGCGACGGATTGTCAGTAAAGCTGTGTTCACCCCTCATCTGCCTGCATACATTCCCAGCTGACGCTTAGCGGGTCAATTCTTGACGAAAGGACATGGCTTCTGTCAGATCGGTTGCACGGATCTGATCGACCCCGCCCATATCTGCGATCGTACGCGCCACACGCAACACCCGGTGCACTGCTCTGGCTGACCACCCCCAGTGCCTGCCAGCTCTCGTCAGCAATTGCGCTCCCTCCGCATCGGTACGGCAGGCCTGGTCGATCAAATCAGGCCTCAGCATTGCATTCAAACAGCCCTGGCGGCGCAATTGGCGCTCACGACAATCTATCACACGCCGTCGCACGACCTGGGAAGGTTCAGACGGCAGCAGTTGCTGCCAGTCCTGCGCAGGTGGCGTCAACTGCAGCAGCATATCCACACGATCCAGAAACGGTCCCGACAGACGCCCACGATAGCGTTCGATTTGTTCGGGCGTACAGCGACATGATCGATGAGTGCTGCCCAAATAGCCACAGGGGCACGGATTCATGGCAGCAATCAGCTGGAAGCGACACGGGTAGCTTACCGAACGATTGGCGCGGGCGATATGAACTTCGCCTGTCTCCATGGGCTCGCGCAAGGCCTCCAATACAGGTCGCTGAAATTCGGGCAACTCATCAAGGAAAAGGACACCATGATGCGCCAGGCTGATTTGGCCCGGGCGCGGATTGGCTCCGCCACCGATTAATGCCGCCGCAGTACTTGAGTGATGCGGCGCGCGCATCGGAACTTGCCGGGAAAAACGCAGTGTACGCCGCTGCAAGCTATGAAGCGCCGCCACTTCTATGGCCGCGTTTGCATCCAACGGCGGCAATATCCCGGGCAACCGCTGCGCCAGCATGCTTTTGCCGATGCCAGGCGGCCCTGACATAAGCAATCCATGGCTGCCGCTGGCGGCGATTTCCAGCGCGCGGCACGCCACCGGCTGCCCACGCACATCGGATAAACAAGGTGCAGGCGTCTCGTGGTTGCTGTTCCCGTCCGGGCCGGCCGGGCAAGCCTGGACGGACGCCGCAATCGGTGCAAGCACCGCCGTTTCATCCAGATGAGCGGCCACCTCCCGCAGCGTGTGGGCGCCAATGACAGCCAGCCCCGGCACGACCGCGGCTAACCGCGCATTCTCGGCTGGCAAAATAAGGATTGAACGCTTATCGGCCCTCTTCCCACCCTCCGTTCTTCCTTCCCTGGCAGCGGCGAGCGCGATCACCAGCGGTGCCGCCACGGGGACCAATGCACCGGTAAGGGAGAGTTCACCTGCAAAGACGATGTCAGGCAGTACCTGCTGCGCCATGTTGCCGGACAATACCAGTTGTCCCGACGCCAGCAGCACGCCCAGCGCAATCGGCAGATCGAATCTGCCGGATTCTTTCGGAATATCGGCCGGAGCAAGATTTGCCGTTAAGCGTCCGGCCGGAAAAGTATAGCCGCTACTTAAAATAGCAGAACGAACCCGCTCCCTGCTCTCCCTGACGCCAGCGTCCGGCAACCCGACAATGGTAAAGGACGGTAACCCCGGGGCAAGATGCACTTCGACAAATACCTTGGGCGCACGCATACCGCAAAGCGCCCTGCTGGCCAACACCGCTAAGCTCATCTGATTCTCCTGAATGCACCAAGGCATTCTGGCAGAAACCTGGCGAGATCGCCGCGATTGCAGGATAGATTGATCTATGGTGAAAGCCAACAAGGCGAAGGCAGGCGCGATATAGAGATTGCAGCGCCTGACGTCACCGTTTTCCGCGCGCCATCCGCCACCACCTGCGACCTCATGCCCGCGACATTGCACATAAGGGCGGAGAATGAAACAGCATGCGTTGCCGCAAACGAGCCCTAGTATATGCCCGGATACGATCCTGCGGCTGAGGCCATGAATGCCGCGACGGCAGTCGCAACGCGCACCTGATCGAATCGCTTAATAACGTCGCTTATGATCTGGCGCTCGCCTTGCCGGCATGAAGCACCGTCACAGCGCGCGTCAGGAGCAGCCGTCCAGGGCAGCACCCGGGTCATCCGGTCTGCCCAGCACTTTATGCTTAATCAACAACCGGACCGGTATGAGGATTTGCAGCGGAAGGCGTGGTGATGCCGGCCTTTTCCTCCAGCAGACGAACCCGGGACTCCAGTTCGAACAGACGTTCGCGCAATTTTGCCGATAAGGCAACCTGCACATCGAACTCTTCCCGTGTGACCAGATCCAGCCGGGAAAATCCCTGTGCCATAAACGCCTTCACATTCTTTTCTATGTCCGCTGCCGGGCTGTTCTTGATCAATTCCTGAATGTTTTTCTGGAAATCTTCAAATAGCTGATTTGATTTCATGATTTTGATTCCTGTATGCATACGGGCACCAGCGCCGCGTCGTGTTCTTCATATTGTACACATTTGCCAATGCAAACTTGATACTGCCCAGACCACAACCGGCGTTCCGGGCTCAAGACGCTCCCCGGTATCAGCCTGGTACGCCAGACGCCACGGCACCGCTCATGGCGCCAGGCTGG
>DATGQC010000104.1:0-13038 GCA_035304425.1 Advenella sp. | reverse complement strand
TGGTAACGCGGCTGTTCGACCGCAATACCCGTCAAGTCGCTCTAACCCGAGCGGGGGAAGAATTATTGCCGATCGCCCGCCGCATTGTTGCCGAATTCCACGATTCATTGAGCGATCTGTCGGAATTCGTTGCCGGACGTAAAGGGCTGATCACGATCGCCTGCCTGCCATCGGCTGGCGCACTCTTGCCAGAGACCATGTTCAAATTCGAACAATCATATCCTCGGGTGACTATTTCATTGGTACCGCTGTCCAGCGAATTCGTGCGGGATATGGTCTCTGACGGACGCGCAGACTTCGGCATTTCAGTTGCTCCGGGCCCGCAGGGACCCGTCGCCTTTGAACCGTTCACCCGCGACGACTTTGTATTGATCTGCAGCCGCAACGATCCCCTGGCAAAGCGCCGGCAAGTTGATTGGAACGTACTGGCAGACCGCCCTATCGTGGCCAGCGGCCCGGCAAGCAGCATTCGTCCCATCGTGGACCGCGTATATGCCGATATTGGTTTGTCTATCGTGCCCAAGTACGAAGCCACGAATATTTCGGTGGTTGGCGCAATGGTGTCGGCCGGGCTCGGCGTAGCGCCCATTCCAAGGCTGGCGCTGCGGTTGATGGATATTACGAGACTGGCTGTCCTCAGACTGGGGCGTCCGGTCGTTCACCGGGACATAGGGATATTGACACGTAGCGGGCGCTCGCTATCGGCCGCCGCAAGCAAATTTCTGGATACATTAAGAATGCAATAACGGGCGGTTCATGGCTCCTGTCCGGCCAGGCGATCGCCCCATGGCATTGACAGTCTTCTCGCTCCAGCGTCCCAGCATAGGCGATGGTAAATATATCTGACTCGCGCCGCGACGGGCTGACCCGCAATGCGATACGACTGCCCTGGCCGAGCCTCTGGTTGACGTCAGCCGCACACGGACTGCGATTGGCAACATCGCCTGGCAAAGCGCAGGGCAGGCTTCACAATCGAGATGTCGAGACGAACCGGCAAATGCAAGCGATATCGCTCAGCTTTCGGACACGCCTAAATCGGCCAGATAAGTCTTGACCGCTGCCCAGCGATATATGATGACGGGATTCTTCAAGGCATTTCGATGCATCAGATAGCGCCATCCCCGATCCACCAGGCCCACTTTCGTCATTATCCTTTCCACATCCTTTTTTTCCCAGCCCAGGTCTTCAGGCACGAACATGAACGGGCTGAAATTAAGCATAAAATTAGGACCGACTTCGTTGACCAAAACGCTTTCAATCTCCTGGATTGTCAACGCATTTCCGATTGCATCCACAATCTGCTGAGCCAGACGCTTCAGATGAAAAACACCAAGATCATTTGTGACGAACATCTGCGCCAGGGCAGTCCATAAACTCAATTGCTGCTTATCATCAAGCTTGTCCGAAACCTTCATTATCGTGAGCCTTATAGACTAGAACAAACCATCAAATACGGCCTCAACGCCCAGCCCGCCAACTAATGCGCCTGCCACAGTAGCAACAGCAACACAGCCAATATTGGCGGCGGCACAGACTGTAGCCGCGGCGATACCTCCGACGCCATACCCTACAATGATCGAGCCACCGGCGACCGTTACCTGTTTGGCTGCTTCTCTCGCCTTATTGTCTGACTCATAAATGTCGTACGCGGCAATGACAATGGAAACGACAAACAGGCCTCTGCCATATTTGCCCAATACCGAAGCAATTCTTGTCGAGTACTCGTCCGACTTACCGCTGGAATCAATAATCGCTTTATAAACTGTATTTTGTTCAGACGCATTCAGTTGATCAAACGTGCCATTGAATATACTGCCGGCCTTGTAGTCTTTCATATAATCCCATGAGCGGCCGGTGGGTTTCAGTGCCTTCGCATACTTTCTCGCAATGGGGCTGCTGCCTCTTCGCGTCAATTCCAATATCTCATTTCTTAATTTATTTGCTTCAACGGCCCCCTGCTCCGGAGTCAATTTACCAAGATCAACCAGCGCTCGATACTCAAGAGACATTTTATGAATGTTCTCTACATACAGCTGTCTGAGCCTGTTATCTTTTATAAACATATAGGCAAAGCTTGTGGTTTGCGTTTCAAGCATCAGCATCGCGTGCTCGAACATTTTTTTTTGAAGCTCAGCCGGTTGCTCTACCCCCATACCGCTCCTCCTTTCGCCTGGATAACATTCGTGATAGCTCTATTGCCTGACAACGTACAGCTATTTTCGAAAATATACACCTTTTTTGGCTGGAGTAACCAACCTCTCTCACCATCAGGCTTTCGCACCGGTCGCATAGACGGCGACATACTTTATGCACCGCACATTGTTTCTTCATGTTCAATCGGCAGATGACAGGCAGCGCCCGGCTCCCGGCGGCGCTTGTCGTACCCGACCCAGAAATTCCCATTGAAAGCGCGCCACCTCGCTTCCCTGGGCAAGCGCCCGGCCGATCCATCGCCCGGCCTCGCAACGATCGGCTTTAACCGCGTCTCCGTACAAGGTCGGCCCGACTAACAGCGCCATGCCAAGCATTTCCTGTGCTGCCAAATGATCAGCCTGGGCGGCGGCGCGCAACAACCTGAGCATCTGCTCGTAATGCCCTGCCGTCTGGGCCTCAAGCGCCAGCTCAAATGTCTGTCCGGGCCAGACCACCCCGTGCGCCAGCGCCGGTATTGATGCGCCATACGCCGAAAACGCGAGCAACGCCATCGCCCGGTACTTGCACAATACCCGGATTGGACGTCCGGCCTGATCGTTTAACTGTATCTTCGCCATATTACTCTCCCGTTGGTGTGTACGAGCCTCATTCTGGCGTATCACGCAACGGGTGGAAAGACGGATTATCCGTAGAATGCTTAAGGCAAATCCTGAGACCCTGTGCTTGCCGCTTTCCTGCCATTTTCATCGCTCTTTGCAACCGCATCCCCTGGCACAGCGCGAGCGCTTGTGCAGCCCGGTGGTACGAAGCCAAAGCCGGCGTCCTTTGGTCCGTCTGTTTCGCACACGCTTATACCAGGTTCGTTGGTTCACCCAGGAAGAACTGGTTGATATTATCAAATGCAGTGGCAAAGTAGCTTTCGTAGTTATCCCGCTCTACATAGCCCAGATGCGGCGTGCATAATACATTTGGCATCGCAAGCAAAGGCGACGTGATGGCCGGCTCTTCTTCATAGACGTCGACTGCAGCAAAACCGGGAGCGCCAGCAGCCAGCGCGTGCTGCAGCGCGCCGGGTTCAATCAGCTCTGCCCTGCTGGTATTGACAATCAGTGCGTGAGGACCCATTCTGGCCAGATCCGCCTTTTTTATGATGCCCTGTGTCTGCTCATTAAGCCGGATATGCAGGGAAACAATATCGCTTTGCGCAAAAAAATCGTCGCGGGACGGCGCTACCTCAAATCCGTCGGCCCGCGCTTTATCGGTCGATCCCGATCTGCCCCATACCCAGACATGCATGCCAAAGGCGCGGCCATATCGCGCCACCTGTTCGCCAATTCTGCCATAGCTCCATATACCCAATCGATGGCCCTGCAGTTTCTGCCCAAGGCTTCCCTGCCATAACCCCTGCCGCAGGCGATTGGATTCGCTCACAATATGGCGGCGGCTGGCCAGCATCAGCGCCCAGGTCAGTTCCGCTGTCGCGGCGCCCGATCCCGATCCTTGCGCCACCGCAATGCCCAGGCGGCGACAGGCGTCAAGATCAATATGCCCCGCAACCTTGCCGATTTGGCTAATGAGCTTTAGCCGCGGCAGTTGTCTGAGCATGGCTTCTGTCAGCACGGTTCTTTCCCTGGTCAGCACCAGCGCATCGGCAGTCGCAAAGCGCCGCACCAGTTCTTCAGGATCTTTACAACTGTCGTTATATACAGTCACTTCATGCGGTTGCAGTTTCGTGAAACAGTCCAGCTTGCGAACGCAATCCTGGTAATCTTCAGGAATAATGATGTGCATAATAGTTCTATTGAATTTTCAGATTAAGCTTTTTGGCAATCCCGTCCCAGGTTTTCAGATCCTCCCTGATGACCTGATTGAACGCTTCCGCACTATTGCCGCCCGGTTCGATACCCATCGATTTGAACGTCTCTGCCACCCTGGCGTCGGTCAGCGCTTTTTTTACATGGTCATTCAGCTTGCGGATAATGGCCGGGTCCGTACCCGCCCGGGCCAGCAACCCGTACCAGGGATGAATCTCAAATCCTGGAAAACCTTGCTCGGCAATCGTGGGCACATCGGGCGCCAGTGGCGAGCGTTTTGCAGTAGGCACGGCTAACGCCTTGATTTTATTATCTTTCAATAAGGGCAAGGCAACCGTGGTATCCAGAAAGATGGCGTGAATCCTGCCCGAAAGCAGGTCCTGGATAGCGGGTGCCGCGCCTTTATACGGTGTGTGTTCCAGCGCAATACCCGCCCGGTCCTTGAACATTTCCATCGCCAGATGCCCAGACGATCCGTTGCCCGACGAACCATAGAAATAAGCAGAAGGCCTGGCCTTGACCATGTCGATGAATTCGCGCAAGGTATTTACCGGCGTCTTTACATTGACCACCAGCAGATGCGAGATATAGCCCACCACAGAGACCCCGGTAAAGTCAGTGGTCATATCAAACGGGAAATCAGAACGCAACGCCGGCGTCGTCACTGCCTGGATAGACGGAAAGGCCAGGGTATAACCATCGGCAGGCGCGTTGCGCACTTCACTTAGTGCGATCACCCCGGTGCCGCCCGGCTTATTGATGACCACAATGGTTTGTCCCAGGTTCTCGCTCATGGGCCTGGAAATCGCCCGGGCCATCAGATCGGTCGGACCGCCGGGCGCAAAGGGCACAACGATCTTTATCGGCTTTTCAGGGTAGCTGCCTGTCTCTGCCGTTGCAGCAAATACCCGTGTTGCAAGCGGCAGCCCAACCATCGCTGCCGCGCCCTGAATCAGCATAGCCCTGCGCCTGTCATTCACTTTCATTATTGCCTCCGTATCATTGGTCGTCTCGTTATGATCAAAGGATTCTACCTTCCGGTTGCTCAACAACGACAAGTGCAATTCCACTGGCTGGAATAACCAGGGCAATTCAAATGAAAACGGATGATCGCGCCCCGGTCGATAAGGCGCAAATGGCGTCAGGCGCCTATTGCCTGACCGGGTCCTGTTCTTTGTGCGAGTCTTTAAAGGAGAGCGTTTCCTTCACGGCCAGATAGGAACCGTGCAACAACGATTTGGCGTTGTTTTCTGCAGCAGTCCCATTGCCATTGGAAACTTCTGCAACAACGTCCGCCCAATCAGATGCCGACTGTTTTCTGCGCTTCTGTGTACGGAAGGTCACCGCTTTTTCCCTTATTGCAAAACGCCACAGCGCCTGGTCGCTTAGCGCCTCATACATTGTATGAAGACGTTTTATACCGCTGGCCGACATGAGAATGCGCTGCATATGGACCGATATTTCCATGTAATCGACCGGCCGGGTTTTCGGGTCATTGGCCAACTTTTTCAATTGGGCGACGCCATCCTGTAATTGCTCCAGGATATCTGGCGAATGCTTTTCCGCGACCAGACGTGCAGCCAGGCCGAGCAATTGGGCGCGAATAATGAAGATTTGCTCTATTTCGAGCGGGTCGAATGCAGTCACGCGCACGCCATATCGCGGGATCCTTTCGGCCACGCCATGTCGTTCAAGAATCGACATGGCTTCCCGTATGGTACTGCGGCTGACAGCAAAGCGTTCCGCATAGGTTTCTTCCTTCATGCGTTCGCCTGGCTCGATGACGCCTTCCTGAATGGCTTTCAAAAGCAACTCTGCGACCTGCTCGGGCAAGGTTTTTGCATGACGGCCGATCTGGATAGCTTCGTTTTGAAAGTAGGCATCTTGATATTTCATGCGATTCCTTTATGAGTTTTGTCTATTTTAACGACAATTATCCGGCCGTGACCATAAAGCCGGATTAACATTTAATGTCGACAAAATACATAAAACAAGGTTAGTATTCAATCACTGTATTTGTGCAAATTTTTATGGAGACGACAATGGCTCAAATTCAAGTCAGGCCCGCCGGCTATTCGCTGGGCGCGCAAGTTACCGGCGTGGACATTTCCAAGCCCCTGGACAAACAACAGATCCTGGACATCAAAGAGGCATGGATTCGGCATCAGGTGCTGGTTTTCCCCGACCAGAACCTGAGCCCCGAAGCGCTTCTTGCATTCAGCCGTCATTTCGGCGAGCTGGACGATTTTTCCAGCCAGCCGTTTAACCGGCATCCTGATTATGACGAAATATTCATGCTCTCGAACAAACCCATCAACGGCAAAGTGCCGCCCGGCTCCACGGGCGGGCAAAACTGGCATACGGATCTGTCTTATACGATCAGACCAGCCAAAGCAACGTTGGTCTATTGCATCGAAAAGCCTTCCGTAGGTGGCGATACGATGTTCGCTAATATGTACGATGCCTACGAAACGCTATCGCCGGTTCTGCAACAATTTCTTGATGGTCTGGAGGCCGTCCATGACGTCAATCTGATTACCGCCAAACGCCCGCCCGAAATCGTCGCAGAGTTTGCCCGGCTGAACCCGCCGGTCATCCATCCGGCCATTCGAACTCACCCGGAGTCCCATCGCAAAGCCCTGTATGTGAACCCGCGTACTCGCAGATTTGTAGGCATGACCGAGGCCGAAAGCGCCCCGCTGATCAAGTATCTTTCAGAGCATGCCATTTCTCCCAGATTTGTCTACCGACACCGTTGGTCGGTTCGTGATCTGGTGATGTGGGATAACCGATGCCTGACGCATTTGGCGGTTGGAGATTTCGATCGGTCGGAAATCCGCCATATGCTCAGAACATCGACCATGGGTGACTATTATGGACGCTACGAAGATGACGCTATCGAGGCGAAAGCAAAAACGGGAGCAGCAAACAAGGATTTGGCCAAGGCGATGTCATTGCTGCATGATTGACGCGACACTGCGTGAATTGAATGAGCGACTCAGGAGGAGACCTGCTCGCCATCGCTAGCCTGCATAATAAATGAATAGGGAATGCTTATGAAAACCCGTATCAACGCCATATTGAGATTAATGGCAATCAGCGCGTCTGTAATTTCAACTGTGTTAATCCCGACCTCGGTACTCGCACAGAACCCCGTACGTGTCATGGTCGGCTTTCCGCCAGGTGGCGCAACCGACGTGATGGCGCGAGCGCTGGCACATGAACTGTCAAAACGGATGGACAGGGAATTTGTTGTTGAAAACAGGCCGGGAGCGAGCGGAAATATCGCGGCATCTGCTGTAGCGCGCGCAACGCCAAACGGCGAGTCTTTGCTGTTTGTGGCCAGTACGCATGCGACCAATCCCTCTTTATACTCCAACCTGAGCTTTGACGCAAAAGATGATTTCGCTACCATTGGGATGGTGGCCACGTCACCCTACGTTCTGGTGGTCAACCCCAAGGTTCCTGTTAAATCGGTAGATGAACTGACAGCTTATCTGAAACAGCATCCTGGGAAAATTAATTTTGCTTCAGCCAGTGCAGGAACCGGACAACATCTTGCTGGCGAAGTCTATAAAAAAGCTGCTGGCGTCAATATCCTTCATGTACCCTATAAAGGGAGCTCCGCCGCCCTTTCGGATTTAATTGCAGGAAGAGTGGAAATGATGTTCGATAATGTAGCGGTGATGATGCCGCACATCAAAAGCGGTGCGTTGCGCCCGCTGGCGGTCACCTCTGAGCAGCGTTTCAAGGAATTTGCTGATTTGCCAACCATGGCCGAAGCGGGCTATGCCGGCTTTAATGTAGTCAGCTGGTTTGCCTTACTGGCGCCCGCAAAAACCCCCGTTCAGTTTCTTGATGAATTAAACCTCAAGGTCAATGATGTGCTAAAAAGTGAATCGTTTATCAAACAACTGGCGGAGTTTGGCGCAACGCCCAAGCCATCGACCCCGGAGCAATCCAATGCTTTCATTGACGCCGAAATCGCACGCTGGCACAAGGTAATTGACGACCTGGGACTGAAAATCAATTAATAATTTTCTATCCGAATCGGGTAGTAAACCAGGCGCGCCGCTGGCCAGCACGGCCAGCGTTCGCCCCGACTACGCGCCCTCTTGCACAAGCCAGCGTTTCCTGCAGCGGCATTAATCGATTTTCAGGTTTGTCGCCTTGACGACCTCGCCCCATTTGGTCACTTCGCTCTCGAAAAATGCCCTGAACGACGCCGGTGAATTGGGCGCTGCGGGCATCAGAAAGCCATTTGCGCTGTAATTTTTTATCAATGCCGGATCAGAAAGCGCTTTATTGAGCGCCACATTGACTTTCTCTATAATCGCCGGCGGCGTGTCTGCCGGTGCGAATACACCAAACCAGGCAGCCACGTCAAAGTCCTTGACGCCCGATTCGGCAATCGTAGGGATCTCAGGCGCAAACGGCACACGTGCGGCTGTCGTTACCGCCAGCCCGGTCAGCTTGCCGGAACGGACATGGGGCAGTAACGGCGGCAGATTATCAAAAATAGACGATACCTGTCCGCCCAGCAGATCGGCAACGGCAGGGCCACTGCCACGATAAGGGACATGCAGAATTGAGATGCCGGATTTGATTTTGAACAGCTCGCAACCAAGATGGGCAGAGGAACCATTACCCGGCGAAGCACATGTCAGTGCGTCGGGGTTCGCCTTGGCATAGTCGATATACTCCTTTACGGTCTTGACCGGCACCTTGGGATTGACGGCCATGATATTGGGCACGACATTCAACAGCCCAACTGCCGCAAAATCCTTCAATGGATCATATCCGAGCCTGGAATAAAGGGAATAATTAATTGCAGTTGAAATTGACCCGACCAGTAGCGTATAACCATCGGCCTTGGATTTTGCAACGTACTCTGCACCAATATTACTGTTTGCGCCGGGTTTATTTTCCACGATGAACGGCTGTCCCAGCTCTTTGGAAAGCATATCTGCCATCAGGCGCGCACTGATATCCGTTGTTCCACCTGGCGCATAGCCAACCACCAGCTTGACGGGTTTGGCCGGATAATCCGTTGCGACATCCGCCGCATAGGACAGCGGCGTCGCCAGCAACCCCACAATAGCGGTCAGACGCGTAAGTTGGTGTTGTAAATTATTCATGGTTCCTCCAATAAAGTATCATCGCCCGACAGCGCCGGGGCACATTATTCTCGAGCTCTAATGAGCGCTCGCTCACAATCGTTATAGTCTGGGAGCGTCAATTTTCTGCAGACAATCGGGCGTCAGTTCTTGCAAGTGACTACAACCCAGCAACGCCATATTGGTGTTAATCTCCGAAAGAAAAATATCGGCCACCTTCTGAATGCCGGCAGCGCCGGCCACTGCGGCTCCGTATAGCTGCGGCCTGCCGGTAAACACCATACTGGCGCCGAGCGCAACAGCTTTAAGCACGTCAGCGCCTCGTCTGAAACCGCCGTCGATCATGACGGGCATCGACCCGGAAACGACATCGACAATGTCTGGCAAGGCTTGCAACGGCGAGACAGACCCGTCCAGCTGCCTGCCGCCATGATTGGAAACGATCAGGCCGTCAATGCCTGCGGCTACCGCCATCCGGGCATCTTCCGGATGCATAACGCCTTTGAGCACCAACTTGCCATCCCAATTGTCCCTTATCCAGCGTATATGCTCCCAGGACAGCTTATCGCGGCCCCCGCGGAAGCCGTTAGGCGGATCCTCTGTAATGGGTGGGCCGATTTCCTCGTACAGGTTAGAGAATCGGGGTACGCCGCCTTTGATCAGCGTTCGTATGAAAACATTCACGCTCCACTGCGGATGCAATATCCCGTCCAGAATCAGTCTGGGACTTATCTTGAAGGGCACAGTAAAGTCCAGCCGCTTGATGTTTTCGCGATTGGCGGCAACGCATGTGTCAATAGTCACCACCAGTACCGGAATATGCGCTCGTTTCAGTCGCGTCAACAGCTTATCGATGCGTGAAATATCGCCTGGAAGATATGCCTGATACCAGCATCGATTTCCGGCAGTCTGTTGCAATCGTTCCAGCGGAACGTTCGACGCTCCGCTTATCACAAACGGAATCCGAGCCTGGGTTGCCACTGTTGCAAGGGCCGTATCGCATTCGTGCATGACGATAGCGGAAAAGCCCGTTGGAGCAAAACCCACTGGCATCGCATACGTCTGCCCGAAAACAGATACCTCACTCGTGCGCTGCTCGACCGGCTGCAGGCCTCGATGCCGGAATCCGATGCGCTTCATGACCGACAAACTCTCGGATAAGGACGCTTCGTCCTCGGTGCCACCACAAACGTAGCCCGCCACGCAACGCGGCATACGCTTCCTGGCTTTCTTTTCAAAGTCGGATATGGAATAGTAGCGATCTACATTCTTCATGCATTTCTCTGCTGTTATGGCCTCTCTGAAACTCCACCTATACGATATGCAAGACATCAGGATTGCAAAGGTGAAAGCATCCGGGCCGGCTAGCGAAAACCCTGTGGGTACGCCAACCATGCCTACCGGTTGCCGGCACTCTGGATCAACCCCGAGCGCAAGCGACAAAGACAGCAATTAAAGCACGTTGAATAGCGTCAGCCAAATGAAAAATTATGAGCCCATCATTCCTTTTTTTCATGAACTCATATATCGGCGCTTATAAACCGCCCGACACTTCTGACTGGACAAATGTCACGAAGGCTTTGATTTTCGGCACCTCTGCGGAGTGCTCAGAATAAGCGACGAAATACGACCCATCGCTGGGCTGTTCATAATGCCAGGGAATAATCAGTTTTCCGTCGCGCAATTCTTCTTCAACCAGCAGGCGCGGCACCATGGCAATGCCGCAACCGGCCTGCGCCGCCCTCATGCACATATAGAAAGTATCGAATCTTGGACCGTTATAGCTACTGTCCGTATGAAAATCCTGATGAAAGAACCAGTCATGCCATGCTTCAGGTCGCGAGGCGCACTGAATCAGAATCATATCGGCCAGACCGGCAAGTTCGCTGATGCCATCTTGCGGCATAAGATCAGGGTGACACACCGGCACCATCCCCGCTTCGAACATTTCCCTGCACTCTGCCCCGGGCAACGTGCCGCGCCCGTAGAAAAAGGCGATATCAATATTGGCCTGAACAAGATCGAATGGCTTGAGCTCGCTTTGTACCTTGACATGGATACCGGGATTTTCCTTCATGAACCGATTCAGGCGCGGTATGAGCCAGCGAGCGCCGAAGGTCGGTTGCGTGCCGATCGTCAGCACCTCGGTTTCGCTGCCATAAGAGAGGATATAGCGTGACGACATATCAATTTTTGTCAGAATTTCCTTGACCTCCGACTGATATAACAGTCCGGCAGGCGTCAACTGTAAACGTTGTCTGACGCGGCGAAACAAGGGGTGTTTCAAAATTGATTCGAGCTGTGCGATCTGCTTGCTGACCGCGCTCTGGGTCAAGTGCATTTCTTCGGCGGCACGGGTAAAGCTCATATGTCGCGCTACCGCTTCAAAACACTGCAAAGCGGTGATGGAAGGCGTCAAACGTTTTTGCATAAGTCAATCATTCGCGTATTCAGATTTCATTGTTCACGCAGTGCTGACAATGGACAAGGTAAGTACGTAGCATTATATCCAGAGTGCGGCGCCAACCCCTATGTGCTCAGTTGCCGGCGCAACATGAACCGTCCCTTCCAAAACAGTTCAGTATTGCCCTTTGGTATGCACTGAGGCCTGCCCATACAAACCTATACCGTACTCATCTGGCAGCAAGCATTTTTCGCATTACGTCCCGCATTCCATCCTTATGACGAACAGGTCCCCGCTCAATCCACATTCAAATTCAAGCGCTTGAGCACTTTTCCCCATTTGTCCGACTCTGCGGCAACATAGGCCGCGAGCTCCTCGGGCGTGCTCACCGCCGGCTCTGCTCCCATAGCCATCAGGCGCTGGCGAATATCATCCTGCCGCAGAATGTGCGTGATTTTTCTGTTCAGCAATCGAAGGATACCGGGCGGGGTTCCTGCGGGCGCAAAAAAACCATACCATGCGCTGGCGGCATATCCAGGCACACCAGATTCGCCGATGGTGGGTACATCCGGTAATGCCTGGGCGCGCCTGGGATTGGCTACTGCGATGGCTCTGAGCTTGCCTTCCTTGACATAAGGCAGTGCGGTGGCCATATCGAAAGTAAGCGAAATGCGTCCGGCCAGCAAATCGGGAATCGCCGGCGCCAGTCCCTTGTAGGGAACATGCTGGATATCCACGCCCGCCATGGACTTGAGCAGTTCCCCGGCCAGATGCTGCGAAGCGCCCATGCCACCTGACCCATAACTGAGTTCGCCCGGGTGCTGTTTCGCATAATCGATAAGCTCTCGTGTCGAATGAATGGGTAAAGTCGGGTTCACAACAAGCAACAATGTACCGGTCGCGGCAAGCGTAACCGGCGCAAAATCCTTTTTGGGATCATAAGCCATTGTCCGATATATATAGGGGTTGCTGGCATTGGTGCCGATCGAACCCATCAGCAAGGTATATCCGTCAGGCTTGCTGCGCGCCACCTCGGCGGCAGCGATATTTCCGCCCGCGCCGGTCTTGTTCTCGACAATCACGTTCCATGCAGGGTCTTTGGACAGTTGCTCGGCAACCAGGCGCGCCACGATATCTGTCAAACCGCCTGCCCCGAAAGGCACCACAACGCGGATGGGGCGATCCGGGTAATCTGCCGCCAGCGCCGGTGGAGCAATCATCAACATACCGCAGAGAAATACACATGCACGCGCAAGCATCTTGCATACCTCCAGCAACACGTTGATTCTGAACTTTATTACCTTCATGATATGGCTCCTTCTTTAATTATTATCTGGTCTGCTGCCGGCGCCCGGTTTGCGCCCTCCTTTGGCGCAGACCGACCCTGCCCGGCATTGATCAATCAATATGTACCCTCGAGTATCGCGCCATCTCTCTGCAGAGCCTGGCGCAACTGGCGGATATCTACGGTGCGAAAGCCCGGTCTTGCCGCTTGCCCTTTGTCGGTCAGGGCAAGCGACGCGGCCGTAGCCACTGCCTGCCCCATCGC
>DATGQC010000103.1:0-11723 GCA_035304425.1 Advenella sp. | reverse complement strand
CACCCGCAAGGTAACGCGCGACCCGGCATTGGAATCAAGAGAGCGGGGCGTAACGCTGATTTTGGCTTTGGGGTCGTCCGGTCCTGGAATGCCGCCAAAATAATAGTCAGCATCGGACTCTGTCAAATGGGCGGCAGGATATGGGCCTTTCCAGCCGTTGAGGATGCAATTGGCCAGTTGTTTGGGTTGAACGTCGGAGTTGCGTTCAATGGCCGGCTTTTGATATTCGGGCAGGGTGATGCCTGCGCATCCGGCCAGCAAGCTTAGGCAGCTTCCCAGCAGGGCGATCCTGATTCCTTTCATATATAACCTTTACTGTTGCGTTGCAGGCACGCCATCTTTAGCGGCGGGCAAGGTGTCCGGTATGACAGCCTTGATATTATCACCGACGCGGATGCGATGGCTACGAAACCAGTCATGGTTCATTTCCAGAGCGTAGCGGGCGTCTGCGCCGGAGCAGTGAGGCACCTCGCTATGCGGCTGCATTTCATCCAGGGCGACAATGGTGCCGTGCCTGTCCATGAAGGCGATGGCAAGGGGAATGAGGGTGTTCTTCATCCAGAAACAGCGGGGTTGGTCATCGGCAAACACAAAAAGCATGCCGTGGTCGCGTGCCAGTGTTTCGCGGTGCATCAACCCTTTGGCGCGTAACGATTCGGTATCGGCCATTTCAGCCGTGATTTTATAGTTATTGATCTGCAATGAGAGGTATGTGGCGGCGTCGCCGGGAGCAGAAGCGCCGGAAGCAGAAACGCGGGCTACAGCCATCCGTGGGGCCAACAATAGGCCTGCCAGAATAGTGCAGCCCGCAATAAGCGCTAACCGCAAGAACCTTGATGCGGGCAGGGGTATGGACATAGTCTGTAATTATACAGGCTATGCTGCCATTATATTGAGTGCCTGTTGCCCTTTTGGACCTTGTGCAATTTCGAAAGTGACGCGCTGACCTTCTTTGAGTGTTTTGAATCCATTCATTTGAATGGATGAAAAGTGCGCAAAAAGGTCTTCGCCACCGCCATCGGGTGTAATGAAACCGAACCCTTTGGCATCGTTAAACCATTTCACGGTCCCGGTCTGTTTGTTACCGCCTTCTTCCGGGACTGATGTTTCTGTTGTTTCTGACATTCTTACAGCCTCTGCTCAAGATTTTACCAACCCATGGCAAATGACCGGTGACGCGCCATTTGCCGAAAAGATACTGAAACAGTTTTGTGGATACTATTTTTCAGTATAAATAAATGATGCGGATTAAAATTATGTGAGTCAATAGTGGAAATTACCGATAATTCTGGGGTTCATAAACAACACTACTTGAAATATCGTATAAAGTATCAATATAAAGACTTTCATTAAGCAGGTTTGGTATGGCTCAGCAGTCAGGCATTGTCACTGAAGCGCAAAAGGCAAAATTGGCGCCTCCACCCATGTATCAGGTGTTACTGCTAAACGACGATTACACCCCAATGGACTTCGTGGTTTCGGTTTTACAAAAGATTTTTTCGAAAACTGAAGAAGAAGCCACGGTGATCATGTTAAAAGTACATCATGATGGCAAGGGAGTGTGTGGCGTCTATACCAGAGATATCGCCGCCACCAAGGTGGCAACGGTTGCGCAGTACGCGCGTTCCCATCAGCACCCATTGCAGTGCGTGATGGAACCCGTGGATTTGTAATGGTCCTGGCATTTCCAGGGCAGTTGTTTAGACGGAGGAAATTGTGATTTCTCAAGAACTCGAAGTGACACTTCATATGGCATTTGTGGATGCACGTTCGGCACGCCACGAATTTATTACCGTCGAACATCTGTTGCTGGTACTGCTGGATAATGCGGCCGCCAGGGAGGTGCTAACCGCCTGCGACGCCGATATCGAACAGTTGCGCAGCAAGCTGCGCGCCTTCATTGATGCCAATACACCTATCGTGGGCGGCTCCGATGAGGTAGATACCCAGCCAACCCTGGGCTTTCAGCGGGTGATTCAGCGGGCCATCATGCACGTCTCGTCCAATGGCAACGCGAAAAGCCCGGCAACCGGGGCCAATGTGCTGGTCGCCATCTTCAGCGAAAAGGATTCCCATGCCGTGTTCTATCTGCAGGAGCAGAATGTGACACGTCTGGATGTGGTCAACTATATCTCCCACGGCATCACCAAGTCTGCGGCGCCGTCGCCAGACGAAAGCGCTGCGCCGTCCGAGCCACAGGCCGGCGAGGCTGAAGAGAACAAGTCGCCGCTTGCGCTGTATGCTTCCGATTTGAATGCGCTGGCCAAGGCCGGCAAAATCGATCCGCTGATTGGCCGGGACAGTGAAATAGAGCGCGTGGTGCAGATCCTGTGTCGACGCCGCAAGAACAATCCTTTACTGGTCGGCGAGGCCGGCGTGGGCAAAACCGCGATTGCCGAAGGACTGGCGCTACGCATTTCCACGGGCAATGTACCGGATATTCTCGCCAAGGCGCGCGTCTATGCGCTGGACATGGGTTCATTGCTGGCCGGCACCAAATACCGGGGCGACTTCGAACAGCGTCTGAAAGCCGTGCTCAAACAGTTGGCCAGCCAGCCTGATGCGGTGCTGTTCATCGACGAGATACATACGCTGATTGGCGCCGGTTCTGCCTCAGGCGGCACCATGGACGCCTCCAACCTGCTGAAACCGGCGTTGTCCTCGGGCGCGCTGCGTTGCATGGGGGCGACGACCTACAAGGAATATCGCGGAATTTTCGAAAAAGATCACGCGTTGTCGCGTCGTTTCCAGAAAATCGATGTGAGCGAGCCGACGGTGGAGCAGACGATTCTTATTCTGCGCGGGCTTAAATCCAAATTCGAAGAACATCATCATGTGCGTTATTCGGCGGCCGCCATTACTGCGGCGGCTGAACTGTCTGCTAAACATATCAATGATCGTCATTTGCCGGACAAAGCCATCGACGTGCTGGACGAAAGCGGTGCCGCCCAGCGTCTGCTGCCCAAGTCCCGGCAGAAAAAAGTGATCGGCAAGGCCGATATTGAAAGCGTCGTGTCCAAGATGGCGCGAATTCCGCCGCAGTCGGTCAGCACGGACGATCGCAATAAGCTGGCGACACTGGATCGCGATTTGAAAACAGTGGTTTTTGGCCAGGATGCAGCCATCACGGCGCTGGCCTCGGCGATCAAGATGTCGCGCTCAGGTCTGGGCAAACCCGACAAACCTATTGGTTCGTTCCTGTTTTCGGGACCGACCGGTGTGGGCAAGACCGAAGTTGCCAAACAACTGGCCTTCATTCTTGGCGTCGAGCTGATTCGCTTCGATATGTCTGAATATATGGAACGTCACGCGGTATCGCGCCTGATCGGGGCGCCTCCGGGCTACGTTGGATTTGACCAGGGGGGGTTGCTGACCGAGGCGGTCAACAAGCAGCCGCACAGCGTGCTGCTGCTGGACGAGATTGAAAAGGCTCATCCGGATATCTTCAATATCCTGCTGCAAGTCATGGATCATGGCGTGCTTACCGATAACAACGGTCGCAAGTCCGATTTCCGCAACGTCGTCATTATTATGACGACCAATGCCGGGGCCGAATTGCTGAATCGTCGCTCCATCGGTTTTGCCGACAGTCGCCAGAGCGGTGACGAGATGTCGGAAATCAAACGGATGTTCTCGCCGGAGTTTCGCAATCGGCTGGATGCCATCATTCCGTTTGCTTCCTTGTCCGAAGACGTTATCATGCGCGTGGTCGACAAATTCCTGATTGAGCTTGAGCACCAGCTTCAGGCCAAACGGGTAGAGGCAACGTTCACCGACAGCCTGCGTCAGCACCTGGCCAAGAAAGGCTTCGACCCGCTGATGGGGGCCCGCCCAATGCAACGGTTGATCCAGGATGTGATTCGCCGCGCGCTTGCTGACGAGCTGCTGTTCGGTCGTCTGGCTAACGGTGGTTCGGTCTATGTCGATATCGATGATAAGGACGAGGTCACGCTTACTTTCAACGATTCCGATCCGAAGGAAAAAAAGGACTCTGAGGAAGAAGCGCTGGTTTCCTGAGCATGACGGGCAATTACATCGCCTGCCATCACTGCGGGCAACTGCATGAACGAAGCGCGCTGGTCTCGGGCCAGCGCGCTTCTTGCGTTCGTTGCGGCACAGTTTTGTGGTCGCAGGGGGTGCTCAATAGTTCTGCCTGGCTGGCCATTGTTCTGACTTCGCTGATCATTTTTATCATCGCCAATCTTATGCCGGTGGGCACCATCTCGGCAATCGGTCTCAAAAGCAGTTCGACGTTCCTGGATGCGGTCGCCGCTACCTGGCGGGCCGGCTATCCGAGTGTCGCCGTTATGTGTTTTGCCACCGGCTTTCTGATGCCGTTGCTCGATATCCTGATTCTGGCCTGGCTTCTGGCATTTTCGCGCAAGGGCCAGCGCGCGCCGGGGCTCAATCAATTGAGTCGCTGGCTGCATTGGGTGCGGCCGTGGGCGATGGTTCCGGTATTCATGCTTGGCGCACTGGTGGCCATCGTGAAACTGGCGGACATGGCTTCGCTTACGCCCGGGGCCGGCTTGTGGGCCTATGCCGCGCTCACCTTTCTGCTTACCGGCCTGAGTAAACTCAATTCGGAAAGAGTCTGGCTGCTGGCCGAACAGGATGCTGCGGTAACGAACATACCGGTGACCATTGACCAGCAGCAACTGCCCCTGGACTGCGAGGTATGTGGCCAGGTCACCATGAGCACGGAGTCGCAGGGGCCGTGTCAGCGTTGCCATAATCATGTGCATTTTCGCAAGCCGGCGCACAAATCGCGTACGCTGGCCATTCTGCTTACTGCCATTATTCTGTATTTTCCGGCCAATCTCTATCCGGTCATGATCAATACGACCGTCCTGGGCGGCACCGCTTCCCATACTATCCTGGGCGGCATTCTGGAATTATGGAATCTGGGCTCCTGGGACCTGGCGTTGATCGTATTTATCGCCAGCTTTGTGGTGCCGCTGACAAAAATTGTTATTCTGGGCATTTTGATCGGCCGTTCGGCCCAGGGTCGCCGTGATACGATGATGCGGTACACGCGCATGTATCAGACTGTGGAGTTGATCGGCCAGTGGTCCATGCTGGACGTCTTCGTGGTCATTCTGCTCACGTCGCTTGTCAATTTCGGCTCTTTGATGTCAGTCAGGCCCGATATCGGCGCTGCCGCCTTTGGAATGGTTGTGGTCGTTACCATGTTTGCGACCATGAATTTCGATATACGAAAGGGCTGGGATCAGGTTGATGACGATATCGAACAACCCGGCTACCAGCCGGCAGCCACGGCGCCCACCTTTTCTTAGTGGCTCTATTGATGAACAAACAGGAACGGATCTTCGTTTATTCTATATAGTATGCATAGTTTACTGAACCAGTTGTCGGCAGGAGTATTACATGTCTGAAAACGATCTGCCACCATCGGACTCCGCAGAGCGCCCGTCGCAAAGCGGCGCGTCGCCGGCTGACCGCCAGGCGCCCGCATCCGGCACGGCAACGGGCGCTGCAGGACAAGGTCATGGTGGACCGGCGCAGGAAAATGCCCAGGCAGATGCCCAGAACGCATCACCCAATCAGCCCAATCCGGTCATCGCCAAGGCGCCGGTTATTACGCAAAAGAAGAATAAAAATATTTCCTGGATCTGGCTGGTGCCTCTCATCGCGGCAATCATCGGACTGTCATTGCTGGTGCGCGGGTATCTGCAGCAAGGGCCGATCGCAACGGTCACCTTCAAAACGGCAGAGGGCCTGGAAATCGACAAGACCCAGGTGCGCTACAAGGATGTGGTGGTGGGTACCGTCACCGATATTACCCTCACGGATGATCACAATTCAGTACTGGTGCAGGTATCGTTCAAGCAGAACGCCGACTTCCTGATGCGAGACGGAGCGCGGTTCTGGGTGGTCAAGCCGCGGCTGGCAGCCAGTGGCGTATCCGGTTTGGGTACATTGGTCTCGGGCGCCTACATCGGTGTGGATATCGACGATTTGCACCAGAAGGAAGCAGAATATCGCAATGCATTCATCGGGCTGGAAAAACCCCCTGAACTGATCAGCGGCCGGCCGGGTAAACGGTTTACCATCACTGCACCCAGTCTCAATTCCCTTGATTTGGGGTCTCCCGTCCTGTATCGCCGCCTTGAAGTCGGACAGGTGATCAACTACACGCTCAGCAGGGATGGCAAGGGCGTTGAAATCCAGATTTTCATTGATGCGC
Organism: Advenella sp.; assembly: GCA_035304425.1. Classification (GTDB taxonomy): domain Bacteria; phylum Pseudomonadota; class Gammaproteobacteria; order Burkholderiales; family Burkholderiaceae_B; genus Advenella. The sequence continues at coordinate 5,515 of DATGQC010000103.1, read as the reverse complement.
CTTATGACCGCTTTGTCACCAAGGACAGCCGGTTCTGGAACGCCAGCGGCGTTGACTTGTCTTTGAATGCCGGCGGACTCAATCTGAAAACCCAGTCATTGGTTTCCGTGCTGGCCGGCGGGATTTCTTTTGGTCAGTTGCCAGCCATCGACGACAAGGCGCCGCCCGAGCCGACGCCTGACGACACCCGCTTTGTGCTCAATCCCACAGAAGACAAGGCGCTGGCCAGGCCTGATGGGCTCGCCTTTCCGATACGCATGAAGTTTGACAAATCGGTCAGGGGTTTGCAGACAGGCTCTGCCATCGATTTCAAGGGTATTCTTCTGGGCGAAGTCAAGAATATCTCCATGGAATTTGATATTGCCACCAAACAAACCACGGTGATTGTCGATGGCGTGATCTACGAGAATCGCCTGGGTGCAGCCATACCGGAAGCGCAACGGCGCGATAAAAACGGCGAAGCGCTTCACGATGTCGCGCTCAAGGAGTTTGTCAGCAGCGGCATTCAGGCGCAACTGCGTTTTGCCAATATCTTTACCGGCCAGCTATACGTGGCTTTGGACTATTTCCCGGAGATGACCAAGAAGCCGCCAGCGCCCGATGTGAGCAAGCAGCCTGTGGACATTGCCACCGTGCCGGGCAGCTTTGACGAACTGCAGCAGCAACTGAACATCATCGTTGAAAAATTGAAGAACCTGCCGATAGACTCTATCGGTCATTCGCTAGACGAGACCTTGCAAAGCATATCCAAGCTGGCTCGTACGCTGGATACCACGATGGTGCCGGCGCTGACCACGACGGTGCAGAAGGCGGGCCGTTCACTGGATGGCGTCAATAAAACCATGGGTAGCGTGCGGGGCGTGGTGGCCGATGAAAGTCCGGTCATGTTGCAGCTCAATGGTATGATCAAGGAATTATCGCGGGCGGCCAAGTCCATTCGCAGCCTGGGCGACTATCTGCAGGCCGAGCCCAGCTCGCTGATTCGAGGTCGTTCGCAAGACAACATCCCGTTCAAGGAAAGTCAATGATGATGCGACATTTGTCCGCCGCCCTGCGGCCATCGGCGCTGGTCGCCGTTACCGCCATGCTGGGCGCCTGCGCTTCTGCGCCCACGCACTATTACACGCTGGCCGCCAGCGATCCGGCCGCTGCGCAAGGCGCGGCCAGATACGGCGTCAATATTCACGATGTGACCATTCCCGATGTCGTGGATAAACCGCAATTGATGATTCGCAGTTCAACCGATTCGTCGGCGGTAGTCCCGCTCAATGGTTCCCGCTGGGCAGGTTCGTTGCAGGATGAAATCCAGAAAACACTGTCGGCGAACCTGGTAAGTCGCCTTGGGGCAATCAACATCCAGGGCATTACCGGCAGTGAGCAGAAGCTGCCGGTGTGGCTGATACAGACCACCTTTCATCGCTTTGATATGATTCTGAATAAAGCGGCGGTGATTGACGCCACCTGGCGCATCAATCCGGTGCGCATGGGGGCGCGATCGCCCCGCGTCTGCCAGACCAGGATTCAGGTTCAGGCCGGCAGCGGGGTGGATGCATTGGTGCATAGCCAATCGCAGGCGCTGGCCCTGTTGTCCGATGTCATCGCAGGAGCGATTGATGGCCATACCCAGGCGCGCGCGACCGAGGGCGCACAGATTCAGTCGCTGGGATGTCATTCGGGTTAGAATGCGATGGCTTCTGCGTTGCCTGTCTGACCGAACTGCCGGAAGACCCCGCTGCATCGCAAGATACATTGTTTTTCCAGAGGTTTATCCATGAAATTGAAGATTACCGTTTGTGCCGGCCTGCTTGCCGCAATCCTTTCGCCACTGGCTTTTGCTGACGTGACCGTGGGCATCACCCTTTCAACCACTGGTCCGGCGGCGGCCATCGGTATTCAGTCGCGCAATGCGATTGACCTGTGGCCCAAAACGCTGGGTGGCGAACCGGCCAAATACATTGTGCTTGATGATGGTACCGATGTAAGCAAAGCAGTGCGCAACGCCCGCAAGCTGACTTCTGAAGACAAAGTGGATATTCTGATCGGACCCAATACAACCGCTGCTGCGCTGGCGATCCTGGATGTCCTGAAGGAAACGAAAACCCCCATGATTGCCCTGGCCGCCTCGGCGGCCATTGTGACGCCTCCCGATGACCCGGGCCGTCACTGGGCCTTCAAAATGCCGCAGAATGACAGCCTGATGGCCCAGGTGCTGGTCGAGGACATGGTCAGGAAAGGCTTCAAGAAAATCGCCTTTATCGGTTACGCTGATTCCTACGGAGAAAACTGGTGGAAGGAGTTTTCCAACCTGGCGGCCGGCAAGGTCGATGTGGTGGCTCGCGAGTCGTATCAGCGGACAGACCCGTCGGTAACCGGGCAGGTGCTCAAGCTGATGGCCGCCAAGCCCGATGCCATTCTGATTGCCGGTTCCGGCACGCCTGCCGTGCTTCCTGGAAAAACGCTCAAGCAACGCGGCTACAAAGGGGTGATTTATCAAACCCATGGTATTGGCACGCTGGAGTTTTTGCAAGTGGGTGGCAAGGACGTAGAGGGAACCTTGTTTCCTACCGGTCCGGGTGTGGTCGCCAAAGGATTGCCGGATACCAATCCGGTCAAGAAAGTGGCCAGCGAGTTTACAGAAAAATATGAAGCCAAATACGGCGCCAATTCAGCCACACAGTTTGCCGGCGATGCGTGGGGGGCATATATGGTATTGGACAATGCGGTGAAGCAGGTGCTGCAGCACAAAACGCAGCCGGGCACACCGCAGTTTCGCAGCGCCTTGCGCGACGCCATTGAATCGACCAAAGAGCTCATCGTACCCAATGGCGTGCTGAACATTTCAGCTAAAGATCACCAGGGCTTTGATGACCGCGCCCGCGTCATGGGAAAAATTGAGGATGGCCGCTTCCAGTATGCTGCAGAAAAATAATCCAGGATATGGCTGCGCTGTATGGCGCGCATAAGCCATTGAACGCGTACAGGTATGAGAGAGGGACCGCATCGTTGTGCAAAAACAGGATGCGGTCCTTTTTTTCCTGGCCGGAAAGCAAACTGGCATCACACAGCGCTAATTGCAAATGTGATGCCACGTGATCATTGCCATGGTTGTCGCGATTCCGCCTGCTGCGATGGTGGCAGCCACGGCTCTTTATGTTTGCAAGCCAGGCATCCTTTCATTACTGCGCGGTGGCGCCGGAGATTTTGACGATTTCCTGGTATTTTGCCATTTCACTTTTGACCTTCCCGGCAAACGCTTCGGATGAGGATGGTTTGGTATCCGAGCCCATGGTCAGCAGTTGTTTCTTGACGGCTTCATCCTCCATGGCTGCAGCAAACGCCTGGTGCAAGGTGTTGACGATTGCATCCGGTGTGCCGCCGGTGGCGAAAATACCAAACCATGTGCTGATATCAAAATCCTTGATGCCAGAGGCTTCCATGGTCGGCACATCTTTCATGATATTTGACGTGGCCTTGGTGGTCAGCGCCAGGGCGCGCACCTTGCCGTCATTGACCAGAGGCAGGGCCGAGGCCAGGTTATCGAACATAAATTGGGTCTGATCCGACAGCAAAGAAAGCTTGGCGGGACTGGCTCCCTGATAGGGCACATGGACTGCATCGATGCCGGTGCGCTGCTTGAGCAGTTCGCCGGCAAGATGGCCCGCGCTGCCATTGCCGCCCGAGGCGTAATTGAGCTTGCCGGGGTTGTTTTTGGCGAATTCGAGCAGCGTTGCAACATCCTTGATGTTGTTTTTTTCCGAGAACGCCGTGCTTACCACCAGTACGTTTGGCACTTCAGATACCAGTAATACGGGTTCGAAATCCTTCACTGGGTCGTAATTCAGGCTTTTGTACAGCCAGGGGTTGATGGCGTGCGTGGCGACCGCGCCCATGACGATGGAATAGCCATCGGGTTTGGCGCGGGCAACCGAGGCCGCGCCGATATTGCCGCCGGCGCCTGGTTTGTTTTCCACAATAATAGTCTGTTTCAGCGTTTTGCCTGCATGCTCGGCCAGCAGACGCGCCACGCCGTCGAGCGGGCCGCCGGGAGAATAGGGGACAACAAAGGTAATAGGCTTGGTCGGATACGCTTTTTCCTGAGCCATGACCGGTTGCAGCAGGGCGGCACCCATCAGGGTAGCCAGTGCGCTTTTTAACAGCGTTCGTTTTGTCTGATTCATTACTTTTTCCTGGAAAATGAAGTGGGGCGGCGTCGTATGTGCAATCGGCGCCCGCATATTCATGGGAACGGACGATCAGCGTCCGGGCTTGCGAATAGGCTGGGCATCATACGGCACCGACCGATGCGGCAGCCGTATCAGTGGCTGCCGGTACTGCCAAAACCGCCTGCGCCGCGTTCGCTTTGTGTAAACTGCTCGACGACATTGAACGAGACTTGCATGACGGGTACGACGACCAGTTGCGCTATGCGCTCCATGGGTTTTAAAACAAAAGGCGCCTGGCTGCGATTCCAGACCGACACCATCAGGGGGCCCTGATAGTCGGCATCGATCAGACCAACCAGATTACCCAGCACTATACCGCTTTTATGACCCAGGCCCGAACGGGGTAAAATCATGGCGGCATAGCCAGGATCCTGCAGATAAATGGAAATGCCGGTGGGCACCAGCAGCGAGGCGCCGGGAGCCAGCGTGTGCTCCTGATCGAGGCAGGCGCGCAAGTCCAGTCCCGCCGAACCGCTAGTGGCATATGTAGGCAACTGGTCGCGCATGCGCTCGTCTAAAATTTTGACATCAAGTTTCATGTTTGTTTCTTGGTTTTTACCGAAGTGGGAAATCGTTTGGCGGCATTGCGGATCCGCCTGAAAATAATAAACAGAATCACCAGAATGAAGATCAGTGGCCCGCCCATGCCGTCCAGATCCAACCCTCTGCCCGGGCCGACACCATCGGCCAGGATAAAAATGGCCGCAGCAATCAACCCGGCCACCAGGGCAAAGGGAAACGACGGTGCTTTTTTCCCGGCCGGTGCCGCAGGCCGGGTTTCAAATCCGGTGTGCTGCTTGCCGCTAGGCGGCACGGGAAAGCCGATATCGGCCTGGCGAGCGCTTACTGTTGCGGCGCCAGCAGCGGTGCTGCGCGGCGATCCGGCTGGCGTCGACTTGCTGCTGCCTCGCACTGTCTTATCGACCAACTGCGAAGGGAACCCCGAAGAAAAATCGGGGTTCACTGCCTGGTCTTTCATATCAAAATGACGACTCAACTCTTCTACATAACTGGCGAAGTCGCCATTTCTGGGTTCGCGGTAGTCCATATTCATTGTTGCGCTCCATTGGCTGTCACTGCGTGGATAGCTGCGTTCTACTGTTCCGGTATCACTGCTTATTCAGCGGTTGACGCACAGCTCGCCTGCGTTTTGAAACGATTGCGACAATACACACCACTGCCAGTATCGCTAGAATGACGGCGCTGCCCGTGGCGCCCAGCGCATCGGCCCCGCGCACGCCCAGATACCCGGGCAAAAGCAGCCATGGGAACCAAATCGCTCCCGAGAGTGT
>DATGQC010000102.1:0-6938 GCA_035304425.1 Advenella sp. | reverse complement strand
CTCTGCTCTAACCAACTGAGCTACAGGGGGTATCCATTATTTTGGCCGCCTGTCAGACTACCTTGTGTATAAAACACCTGACAGATGCGGCCAATTTCCGGCTTTTTTCTTGCTAACTACAATTTAAATGCGGCCTGCGCTAGCGTCTAACTAACACCAAGTATTTCTTCAAATACCCACGTGCGACCGGCAAATTTAATTACTGGTTTTCAAGAAAGCTTTTAAGTTTATCAGCTCTGCTTGGATGACGCAACTTACGCAGCGCCTTGGCTTCTATTTGGCGGATCCGCTCGCGGGTCACGTCAAACTGTTTACCTACCTCTTCCAGCGTCTGGTCAGAGCTGATGCCGATACCAAAACGCATGCGCAGTACTTTGGCTTCGCGTGGCGTCAGAGAGTCGAGCACTTCTTTGAAGGCATCGCGCATGGAGCCGTACAGCGCATTGTCGGATGGCGCCAGCGTGGCGTTATCTTCAATGAAGTCGCCCAGGTGCGAATCATCATCATCACCAATCGGCGTTTCCATGGAAATGGGCTCTTTGGCAATTTTGAGGATTTTGCGGATCTTCTCTTCCGGCATATCCATTTTTTGCGCCAGTGTTGCCGGATCGGGCTCGGTGCCTGTTTCCTGCAGAATCTGGCGATTGATACGATTCATCTTGTTGATGGTTTCAATCATATGAACCGGAATACGGATCGTGCGTGCCTGGTCGGCAATCGACCGCGTAATGGCCTGGCGGATCCACCATGTAGCGTACGTAGAAAACTTGTAGCCACGACGGTATTCGAATTTGTCCACGGCTTTCATCAGGCCGATATTTCCTTCCTGAATCAAGTCAAGGAACTGCAGCCCGCGATTGGTGTATTTCTTGGCAATAGAGATCACCAGCCGCAAGTTGGCCTCGATCATTTCGCGTTTGGCTTTCTTGGCCTTGGCTTCACCGGTGACCATGCGCTTATTCACGTCTTTCAGATCTTTGAGCGGCAGAACAACATCGTTTTCCAGATCGATCAGTTTCTGCTGGATCTCGTGGATATCAGGAATGGAGCGTTCAAGTGTTTCTGCGTAAGCAGCGTTCTTGTTCACTTCGTCCTGCACCCAGTTCAGATTGGTTTCCTGGCCGGGAAATACTTTGATGAAGTAAGAACGCGGCATTCCGACGCGGTCAACGCAGGTATGCAGGATCGCGCGCTCCAACTGGCGCACTTCCTCAACCTGGCTACGCAGCGTGTCCGCAAGGCGTTCGACCATTTTGGCGGTAAAGCGCACACCCATCAGCTCGTCAAGAATGGCTTCCTGGGCGCGGATGTAATCGGGCGTACGGTAGCCGCCTTGCTCGTAAACCGTGCGCATTTTGCCGAACCATTTTTCAACGGAATCGAATTTTTCCAGGGCCTGTTGGCGCAGCATTTCCAGTTGCTTGCTACTCATGCCGCCAGCCGGACCGTCGTCGCCCTCGTCGTCTTCCTGCACGCCGGAGCCGGCATACTCTTCGCCGTCTTCGGTGACCAGGCCGTCGACAATTTCATCGATCTGCGCCTGGCCATCGCGAACGCGCTGGATATGGTTCAGGATTTCCTGGATGGTGGTCGGGCAGGCAGCAATGGCCATAACCATATGCTTGAGACCTTCCTCGATACGCTTGGCAATTTCAATCTCGCCTTCGCGCGTCAACAGCTCAACCGTGCCCATCTCCCGCATATACATGCGGACGGGATCGGTGGTGCGGCCGAAATCGGAATCCACAGTGGTGAGTGCGGCTTCGGCCTCATCTTCCACATCGTCATCGGAAGACGCTACGGGTGCGTTATCGCTGAGCAGCAGTGCTTCTGCATCAGGCGCCTGGTCGTAAACCGAGATGCCCATATCGCTGAAGGTGCTGATGATACCGTCAATGGCTTCTGCATCCACCAGGTCATCGGGCAGATGGTCGTTGATTTCACCGTAGGTGAGGTAACCCCGGTCCTTACCCAGCTTGATGAGCAGTTTAAGGCGGTTACGACGCGCTTCCTGCTCTTCAGGCGAGACCGGGCCGCGACTTGATACCTCTTTGGCATCTTTCGCACCGCGTTTGCCGCGTTTGGCAGGTTTGAAATCGGGCACCTCTTCTACTTCGCCGTCTTCGGATTCGAGGAATTCATCATCCTCGTCATTGCTCTTGTTTTTGGACGGACGACCAGGCTTGCGACCGGTTCCTACTTTGGGCTTGCGTTTACCGGCTTTTTCCTGATCCAGACCGGTGTCGTCCAGATCGAAGTCCGTGTCTTCCAGGTCTGCCTTTGCCCGCGCTGTTTTGGCGGCAGCGGTCTTGACCGAGGCCTTTTTGACAGCAGGACGGGTTGATGCCGTTTTGGCGCCCGCCTGGGCAGCAACTGTTTTTACAGTTTTGGCTTCTGCCTGCGCAGATGTCGCCGTTTTACTGGCCGTCGCCTTTGTCTCGGGTTTAGCCGAAGGCGCTGACTTGGTTACTTTTGCAGCAGTATCTTTCACATTCATTTCCGGTTTGGCGGCTTTACTGACTTTGCCTGAAGCCGCCGTTTTTTTCACTGAAGGACTTGCCTTGGTCTCTGCTGGCACCGTCTTGCCTTTTTTCAGGGCAGAACTGGCTGGTGCGGTGGTTTTCGAAGAAGACTTTGCGGTCACTTTCTTAACTGCTGTCTTGGAAGGAGTTGGTTTACTACTGGATTTGGTCATAGTCAGTTCCGGCAATCTCAGATCAACACAAACAAAACAAAAACAACAAAACCACGCACTGCTTCGCCGCTTGTTATTTTTTATTTAAGCAGCAAAAGGAGGCGCATATATAGAGACGAGCAAACTTTACATTATACACTAGTAATTTACAAAACCCTTATTTTAACAATCTGATACGGGCATTGATAGCCTTGTATCGTTCGCGATCCGCTGCAGATTTCAAGCCGCCGGCAACCAGGTTTTCCTTATCCTGGTTCAGACGCTCGAATTCAATTTTGCGCAGCGCATCATTCCACTCTGCCACGGGATCGGGTAAGGCATCCTCGTCGAAAGAGTCAATTGTCAGACCAGTTAGCATATTGGCTATTTCGGAGCCGGGTTCGGCGCGTTGAATGAGCGCCGCTAGGTGTGTTGCCTGGGTGGTCTGGGCAAAAGCAATAAATTCCCTTACATAAGCAAATTGGGGGCTGAACCCCAAAACTTCAAGCTGCTGGTCGGTTATTTTATGGACCAGTTCCAGATTGGACGCCAACAATTTGATAAGCCTGCGAGCCAACGGTGTTACCTGGCGGCCGCCCCGACGACTGCCGGCACGTCCATAGCGGGCCGATGGCTTGGGCTCAAACGATGCAGGAGCCGTGTCAAATGGCGAACCAAATGGAGAACCCTCCTGGGCGCCGCCCTGAGTTTTAGCAGGCGATTCGGGTAACGATTTTTGCCATTCCTGGCGCTTCTGAGCTGCCTCTTCAAAGCGGGCAAGATCGGCCAGCAGCTCGGCAGAGGTCAGCGACACCAATTTGGCAAGATCATTTTCGATCTGCGTGCGGATGCCTGAAGCCGGAATCGCTGAAATCAGCGGCCGCGCTTCATGCAAGCAGGCTGCCCTGCCCTCGGCCTCGTTCAGATTATGGCGGGAAGCCAGTTCTTCAAGCAGGAAAGTCGATAGCACGCGCGCCTGAGCGAGCTCCTTGCGAAATGCATCCGGACCCAGGTCGCGCACAAAGGAATCGGGATCATGCTCGTTCGGCAGAAACAGGAATCGCAAAGAGATATCATCGCGCAGAAAGGGCAGGCACACATTCAACGCCTTCCAGGCGGCACGACGGCCAGCCCCGTCCCCATCAAAACTGAAAACAATGCGATCGCTGGTGCGCAACAATTTCTGGATATGGGTTGGCGTGGTTGCCGTACCCAGCGTGGCCACGGCAAACCCGATGCCCTGTTGAGCCAGCCCAACCACATCCATGTAGCCCTCGACAACCAGTACGCAACCCTCTTGCCGGATGCCTTGCCGATTTTCCCAAAGACCATATAGCTCCAGCCCCTTGTTGAACACAGGGGTTTCCGGAGAGTTGAGGTATTTAGGTTCGCCCTTGCCAATGATCCGGCCGCCGAAACCGATCAGATTACCCTTCGCGTTGATGATGGGAAACATGATCCGTTCGCGGAAACGGTCATAGCGCCTGCCATCGTCGGACTCGATGACCAGGCCAGCCTCGGTGAGCAACGGGTCGTCATAGTTATCGAACACCTGTTTCAGGCCGCTGCGGTCGTGTCCAGACCAACCCAGCCCGAACAGCTTGGCGGTTTTGCCGGTAACCCCCCGTTGCTTGAGATAGCCAATGGCCTCCTGGCTTTCCCTGAGCAGCGCCAGATAACGCACCTGCGCTTTCTCAAGCACCTGCTGGTGTCGGTTGATTTCCGCTTTTTGTTCGCGTGCACGCACCTGTTGCTGCGGACTGCGCTGCTCTTCAGGCACCACCATGCCCACATTCGCAGCAAGAGACCGCACCGCTTCGGGAAACGAGGCCCCGGTGTGCTCCATAAGGAATGTGATGGCAGTACCATGCGCGCCGCAGCCAAAGCAGTGATAAAACTGTTTGGTGGGACTAACGGTAAAGGAAGGCGATTTTTCGTTGTGAAAGGGGCAAAGGCCGAGGAGATTGGCTCCGCCCTTTCTTAGTTGAACGTACTTGCCAACAACATCGACAACATCGACCCGTGCCAGCAAGTCCTGAACAAAGCTGTCAGGAATCAACTGTACACATTAATACATGCGTGGAGGCAATTGCTGGCTACGGATACGTTTGTAGTGACGTTTAACCGCGGCAGCGTGCTTGCGTTTGCGCTCTGCTGTTGGTTTTTCGTAGAATTCGCGCGAGCGCAGTTCTGTCAGCAGACCGGTTTTTTCAATAGTGCGTTTGAAGCGGCGCAGTGCGGCTTCAAATGGCTCGTTCTCTTTTAAGCGTACGTTAGGCATGAATTGTAGGCGTGTTCTTTAAAATTGGAAGAAAAAATCTTGGATAATCAAGGATTCTAGCACAAAAGCTCAGGATTGTGTACCTTTTCTTACCCAGGCTTCCAGCTGATGGGGTCGCAAACTGTCGTAATCTTCAAACGGTTGATGAATCCACGGGTTGGTGGGCAGTTTGTCGATGTAATAATCAGGTTCTGCCTTGGCGTGGCCTTTCCACCACAACACCGCAGACCGCAGCTCTGTAATGGCAGGATATTGCGTTATCAGGTGCTCCTGGACACGGGCAAAAGTCAGCCCGGTGTCAACCATGTCATCTACCAGCAACACCCGGCCATCAAGTGTGCCGCGCGTGATGGTAATGAATTTGGCGATATCCAGCTGACCCTGCACGGTGCCGGCCGCTTCCCGATAGCTGCTGGTGGCAAGAATGCCCAGCGGCACATCGAAAATACGGGACAGCACGTCGCCGACCCGCACGCCGCCCCGCGCCAGGCACAGGATCTTGTCGAATTTCCAGCCCGATTGATGAACCACCAGGGCAAGCCGCTCGATCAGCCGGTTATATTCCTCCCAGCTGATCCACAAATGTTTGTCAGAATTTTCTGGCGCACTCATGTTTTGTTGTCCTTCAGGCCGGCTGATCCAGGAACGGATGGCGACGCAAAATGGTTTCCATACGATCCGGTCCGGTAGAAATAATATCGACCGGCACTTCGCAGATTTCTTCGATACGCGTGAGGAAACGGCGGGCGTTTTCCGGCAGTTTATCGTATTCCTTGACCCCGACAGTGGAATCGCTCCAGCCCGGCATGGTTTCAAGGATAGGCTCGGCCCTTTCGACCGCTTTGTAGCCATAGGGCAACAGATCAATTTTCTGGCCGTCCAGCATATAGCCTGTGCACAGGCCAATGCTTTCCAGGCCGTCCAGCACATCCAGCTTGGTGACGCACAGACCACTGATGCCGTTGATAATGACCGAACGCTTGAGCGCTGCGCCATCAAACCAGCCGCAACGGCGCGGACGCCCGGTGACCGCGCCAAACTCATTGCCGACTTTGGCAATGCGGGCACCGACTTCATCCATCAGTTCAGTCGGAAACGGACCGGAACCAACGCGGGTGGTATAGGCCTTGGTAATGCCCAATACGTAATTGAGGCGTTGCGGACCCACGCCTGCGCCTGGCGATGCTGCACCAGCAATACAGTTGCTGCTGGTAACGAAAGGATAGGTGCCATGGTCAACGTCCAGCAGCGCGCCCTGCGCGCCCTCAAACAGCAATTGCTGCCCTTCTTTCTGCGCCTGGTACAGCAGCGCAGAAACATCGGCCACCATAGGCTTGATCACCGGCGCCAGCGCCAGCGCCTGGTTTTTCACCTCATCGAAGGAGACGGGTTCCGCTCCCAGATACTGGGTGAGAATAAAGTTATGGTACTCCAGCACTTCCTTGAGTTTTTCATCAAAAACGTCAAGATCGTACAGATCCTGCACGCGCAGGGCACGGCGCGCAACCTTGTCTTCGTAGGCAGGGCCGATACCGCGTCCGGTCGTGCCAATCTTGTTTTCACCCTTGCGGGCCTCGCGGGCCTGATCCACTGCCACATGATATGGCAGAATCAGCGGACATGCTTCGGAAATGCGCAAGCGACTGCGCACATCCAGGCCGGCCGCTTCGAGCTCTTCAATTTCCTTGAGCAGCGCCTCGGGCGACAGCACCACGCCATTACCGATATAGCAAATAGCATGAGGATGCATAATGCCCGACGGAATAAGCCGCAGGACAGTACGCTTGCCATTGATCCAGAGAGTATGACCGGCATTATGACCGCCCTGGAAGCGCACAACACCCTGCGCTGACTCGGCCAGCCAATCAACGATCTTACCCTTGCCTTCGTCACCCCACTGGGTGCCTATTACCACTACGTTCTTGCTCATAAAAGTGACTTTGTACAAAAGTTCATCTTATTCCTGCCGACACGATCAGCAGG
>DATGQC010000101.1:0-3917 GCA_035304425.1 Advenella sp. | reverse complement strand
ATCTCTGCAGAAAATCAGTCGCTGCGCTTGGCAATGTCCGACGCCCGTATTCAGGCGACAGGAATCGTTGCAATAGTGCGCTGGCGGCTTTCGTCATGGTTTTTGGGTGATTGGATAGAGTATGGGCTACCGCTGCAAGGTGGTGTCGGCAGAGCGGCTGGTGGCGCCTATTCGGCCACAATGCACTGCACGCCGGCCTCTTGCAATAGCGCAGGAAAGGGCTCGGGCGGCGGCATATTGGTAAACAGCCGGTGCACCTGATCGATGCGCGCCAGCTCCACCATGGCCTGGCGATGGAACTTGCTGTGGTCGGCGGCGAGCCAGACTTCGCGCGATTGGGCAATAATGGCCTGAGCCACTTTCACCTCGCGCAGATCGAAGTCCCGCAAGGTGCCATCCTGCTCGATTCCCGAGATGCCGATGACGCCGATGTCTACGCGAAACTGTCGCATGAAGTCTACGGCGGTTTCGCCCACGATACCGTGATCCAGCGAGCGAACCACGCCACCAGAGACAATGACTTCGCACTCGGGGTTATCGGCCAGAATGGCAGCGACGTTCAGGTTGTTGGTAATGACCCGCAAGGCACGATGGCGCAACAGTTCCCGTGCAATGGCCTCGGTGGTCGTGCCAATGTTCAGGATCAGCGAACACCCTTCGGGGATGGCTTTTGCCACTTCGCGTGCAATGGCGCGCTTGGATTCTTCATTGAGCAGCCGGCGCTGCATATAGGCAATGTTCTCGGTGGTGGACTCCGGTATGCGCACGCCGCCGTGATAACGGGTGAGCACGCCTGTTTCGGCCAGTTGCTTGACGTCCCGGCGGACCGTTTGCAGTGTGACGCCGAACCGATCGGCCAGCGCTTCAACGGACATAGACCCTTGTCGTCGAACTTCTTCGACCAACTGATCCTGGCGAGGGTTTGCACTCATGAATAATGCCCAAAGGAAAATATGTATAGCCTAAAGGAAAAAAAAAGAATAAACCATAGGGATAACCATTATGAAAATTGATGTACATCAAGGACAAAAACGAACATAATAGAAAATAAGAAATCAATATAGAAAATTCTTGTGTTCGTTTTAACTATTTGCACCGTCACAGATGACTTCAACCCCCGAACAACTGATTGAATCGCAGCGACGCTTTGAGCGTGATGGATACGTGGTGCTTGAAAACCTGATCGCGCCAGCGCATGTCGAGCGCCTGAAAGAGGCTTTGTTGTCTGTCGAGGCACGCCACGGTTTTGGCTACGCAAAAACCTCGTTTGAAGGGCTCAAGACAGTCCGCATCAATAATTTGCTGGCCTACGACGAGGCTTTCTGGGACGTTCCTCTGCAGCCGTCGGTACTGGCGCTCGCCGAATCGCTGCTGGATCGCGAACTACTGCTTTCGTCTCTGTGTTCGCTGACATTGGGGCCGGGGCAGACGGCGCAACCGTTGCATGAAGACACGCAACAACTGGCATTGCCGCGCCCGCGCCCGCCGCTGGCGCTAAATGCTATGTGGGCATTGAGCGATTTCACCGAGGCCAATGGTGCGACCCGTATTGTGCCAGGCAGCCACAAGCTGGACCATGCGCCGGCGTATGGGACCGAAGTGGACACCGTGGCGGCGACCATGCCTGCCGGTAGCGTGATGCTGTTTGACAGCGCCTTGTGGCACAAAGGCGGCGCCAATACGACAGGTGAGCGTCGTTATGCGCTCTCGTGCTACTACTGTGCGGGCTGGATGCGCCAGCAGGAGAATCTGCTATTGGGGATTCCCCGCGAGACAGCCGCAAAGTTTCCACGTCGGTTGCAAGAGCTATGCGGCTACGGAATATACAAGGGCCAATACGGCCATATCGAAAATCATGATCCGATCGAGCTGCTGGGCCAGGAGGGCCGTCCCACGGTGTGGGAAGCGACGGATCGCAAATTGCAACGACGCCAAGCGCAAAGCTGATCATGACTGCGCCAAACGCTCTGCACGGGACTCCTGCGTCGGTCGTACATTTGCTGCGTGATGCAGCGCAAGCGTATCCGCGGCATTGGGCCTTGCGCTTCGAAGGGCAACGCCTGTGCTACGCCGACTATGCCGGTATCGTTGGCGCCCTGGCACAGGAACTGCGGCCCATGGTGGCGCCGGGCGAGCGGGTGGGCCTGCTGCTGCAGAATTCACTGGGTCTGGCGATCGCCACCTTTGCCGTTCATGCCCTGAGGGCGCAGGTGGTTGCGCTCAATCCGGGCTATGGTGAACGCGAATTGCAGGCAATGCTGGCCGATGCCGATGTGTGTCTGCTGATCGCTGATGATAGCGTGCGTGTAGACCTGCACGCGGTTTGCGCGGACCTGCCTGCTGAACGCATTTTGAGAACGGGCGGCAGCGGTTGCAGCTTTTTGCGTCTGCTTGATACACAAAGGCCGCTGCCGCACGATTTACCTGACCACGCTGACCTGGCAACCTTGCAATACACCGGGGGCACCACCGGTCAACCCAAGGGCGTGGACATTTCGCATGGCCACCTTGCTGCCAATTTGCTGCAGCGCGAGGCGCGCCTGCCCACGCGGCCAGGCCAGGAGGTGATGCTCTGCCCCATGCCGCTGTTTCATGTCTCGGCCGTGGCGATGTGTCTGCATTTAAGTGTCTTTGCCGCGTCGGAACTGCTGATCCAGCGGCGCTTTGATGCCGGCGCGGCTGTACATGCGCTGGCGCATGAGGGGGTGACGCTGATGTCAGGCGCGCCCGCCATTTTTCATGATCTTCTGCAGCAGCCCGATATCGGGTTGATTAAAACCGGCAAGCTGCGCGCCTGCTATAGCGGTGCAGCTGCATTGCCGGAACGTACGCTAAGGGAATTTGAGCAGTTGACCGGCTGTCCGATTTATGAAGGCTATGGACAAAGCGAAGCCGGGCCCTGCCTTACCTACAATCCGGTTCGTGGCGTGCGCAAGCCCGGCTCTGTCGGCCTGCCTGTGCCCGGCTGCGAACTGCGCATTGTCGATGAACAGGGTAATGATGCACCCATGGGGGCAGTGGGCGAAATCTGCGTACGAGGCCCTCAGGTGATGGCCGGTTATCGCAATCGACCCGATCTGACAAAGCAGGTGCTGCGTAACGGGTGGCTCTATACCGGAGATCTGGCATGCCGGGATGAAGACGGCTATGTGTTTATTCAGGGCCGTTGTCAGGAAACAATCAATGTCGGCGGATTCAAGGTGTATCCGCTGGAAGTGGAACAGACGCTGCGCGAATGCGCGAGCGTGGGCGACTGCGCAGCGTTCGGCGTGCCTGATGAAAGACTTGGCCAAGTGGTGCACGCCTGGGTGACGCCTGCCCCGGGGTGCGTGCCCGATGAACAGGCGCTGCGCGCCTATTGCGCGTCGCAACTTGCCCATTACAAAACGCCCAGACGCATTGCCATTGTCGACGCGCTTCCGCGTACGGCTGTGGGCAAGCTTGCGCGCAAGGAACTTAAACCCGTTGGCGCCGTGAGCGCGCCGCGTTCTGCAACATAAGAAAGGAAGACAGATGCTGAAGAATATCGATATGGACAAGCTCAAGCACCAGCTTGCTGAAGACGGCTATGCGGTGGTTGAAAACGTGCTTGACCAGGACCAGTTGGCGCGCATTCGGGAAGTTGTCGCCCGTCGCATGGCGCATGAGCAGGCTAATCCGCTGCCGCTGGATGATGAAAAGCATGAAGATGACGAGGAAATTCGTGCTTACTATAAGAAGCACTATACCGTCAGCGACGCCGAAGCCGAGCGCATGGTGGCGCGCATTCACCAGTACCGTCGCGATAATGCCGGCGCACGCTGGCCCATGCCGATCAGCAAGGTTTCCAAAAATTTCCTGCACCTGCCTACTTTGTTCGATAACGACAAGTCGCAGCGCGTTTGGAACCTGCTCAATAAAGAACCTGAACTCATTCC
>DATGQC010000100.1:0-2859 GCA_035304425.1 Advenella sp. | reverse complement strand
AGGAACGGCGACTCGGTGTGCAGGGACAGCACTCCACCTGGCGCCAGGCGCTGGCGACAGGCACGATAGAAATCGGCGGTGTACACCGGCAGCGAGTATTCGTTGGGATCGGTCAGGTCCAGAATGATGAGATCGTACTGGCCGTCATCCTCGTCGACGAAACGCCGGCCATCCATGACGACCGGCTTGAAGCGCGCATCCTCGAACACATACTGATTGATGCCGGCCAGTGCCTTGCGCCCGATATCGAACACGCCCTGGTCGATGTCGACATTGGTCACCGACTCCATGGACGGATACTGGAGCAGCTCGCGCGCTGCGATGCCGTCGCCGCCACCGATGATCAATGCGCGGCGCGGCGCGGGATGCGCGATGGCAGCCGGATGCACCAGGTTTTCATGATAGAAAAATTCATCCTTCTCCGACGTCATGAAAACGTCGTCCAGCATGAACACGCGGCCAAAGCTGGCATTGTCGAACACGGTGGCGTTCTGCAGGCCGGCGGGACGGCTTACCTCGCCGTCCGCGCTCAGCGACACCTGCACGCCTGGCGCAACCTGCTCGCTCTGCCATGGCTGCAGGCGCAGTTGCGGGCCTCGTGTCACGACCTGCTTGTTGACGATTTCAGGCTGGAAGAATTCGGTAAGGGCATCGAACAGCGCTGCGGCTTTTTCGGAATTGTCCTGCGTGTAATTGCACACGAACACATCCAGCGACACGTAATCGATTTCCGGCCAGGTATGGAAAGATAGATGGGATTCGGCCAGCAGGACCATGCCGGTAACGCCTTCGCCCTCGCCGAACGAATGGAAATCGGAGCGCACCACGGTCAATCCGCTGTCGCGTACTGCCTGTACGCAAAATTGCTCGAGCGCTTGCGCATCCGTCATGCGCGGTCCAGCCTTGCAGTTGGCAAAATCTCCGATGAGGTGGACTCCGCTTGCCTGGTGAGTAGTCATCGTCTGATCGATCCTCTCAAAGAAAAAGCCAAGACGCTCACCCCGGGGATTGCTCCTCGTCCCGGATTCTGACTTGACTAACCAAAAGAAGTGCCATCTTGCCGAAGCCGATGCGATGACACGCGAACTGATCTTTCCGATTCCCCAATGGGGAAGGCATCCGGCTGCTGCGAATGCCCATGCGGTCCGACTATCATCTGCGGATCTGGAGGGAAGACGGATCATGAAGCATCCGGAGTTCACCCCTGACGATCACGCGTTCGGATGACAAAAGCCTCCGAACTAAAGAAAAAACCACGCACACAGGAAAAATGTGCGTGGCTTTTAAGTGGCGTCTCCACGGGGATTCGAACCCCGGTACCCACCGTGAAAGGGTGGTGTCCTAGGCCTCTAGACGATGGAGACAAACTTGTTATGAATGACAGGGTGCCGGTACTGCGCAACGCCTGCATCAATTTTAATTTGTCACATTGCTTGGCAATATGAATTCTGGCGTCTCCACGGGGATTCGAACCCCGGTACCCACCGTGAAAGGGTGGTGTCCTAGGCCTCTAGACGATGGAGACAGAAATCTGCCTGATTACTTCGGCCATTCTTCGATTGGTGGAGGTAAGCGGGATCGAACCGCTGACCTCTTGCATGCCATGCAAGCGCTCTCCCAGCTGAGCTATACCCCCTTGCGAAGAAGCGAGATTATAGCCCAGCTTTTGCCGGGATGTAAATCGCCAAATGAAAATTTTATGAAGGAAATTTCGTTCACCGCTTATTTGCCTCTGGCTTGCGCGTTAACCGAGATGTCCGGAGAGGCGATTCATCACCGTTTCCCTGCCAAACAATTCCACCACCGCATCGATGGAAGGTGTCTGCAATTGCCCGGTCAGCAGCAGGCGCAAAGGCATCGCCAGTTGCGGCATCTTCAGCTTGTGGGCTGCCAGCGTTTCCTTCAGAAGCGCTGACAAAGCCTCCCTGCTCCACGTTACCGACGCAATGCCCTTTGCATAATCCGCCAGGGCAGCACGCGCGGCATCGGTCAGGTGCTGCGCAAGCAAGGCGGCCTCCGGCTGTGGCTCGCGATAAAACAGCATCGCGGCATCCGCCAGCTCGGTAAGCAGGTTGGCACGTTCCTTCATCAGCGCAATCACGGCTTCCAGTGGCGGCGCGCCTTCAAATTTGGCTCCGCCATTTTCCATGCGCGGACGAATCAATTGTGCAAGACGCTCATTGTCGGCGGCGCGGATATAGTGATTGTTCAGCCACGCGAGCTTTTCCGGATTGAACTGGGCCGGCGACTTGGTCAGGTTATTAAGATCGAACCATTCGCAGAACTGCTCGATGGAAAAGATTTCATCGTCCCCGTGGCTCCATCCCAGGCGCGCCAGGTAATTCAGCATCGCCTCCGGCAGGTAGCCGTCCGCATACTCCATCACGCTGACTGCGCCATGGCGCTTGGACAGTTTCTCGCCATCGGCGCCCAGGATCATCGGCACATGGCCATAGACCGGTAATTCGCCACCCAGCGCTTTCAGGATGTTGATCTGGCGCGGCGTATTGTTGACGTGATCGTCGCCGCGTATCACGTGCGTGATCTTCATGTCCCAGTCATCGACCACCACGCAGAAATTGTAGGTGGGCGTGCCGTCGGGGCGTGCAATGATCAGGTCGTCGAGCTCCCGGTTGGAAATCGTGATCGGCCCTTTCACCGCATCGTTCCAGCTCACGTTTCCGTCCAGCGGATTCCTGAAGCGCACCACCGGCTTGCGACCCTCGGGAGTTGCCGGCAGGGTCTTGCCGGGCTCGGGACGCCAGGTGCCGTCATAACGCGGTTTCAATCCGGCAGCGCGCTGGCGTTCGCGCATCGCTTCCACCTCATCGGGAGAGCAGTAGCAGTAATAGGCGGTGC
>DATGQC010000099.1:0-9634 GCA_035304425.1 Advenella sp. | reverse complement strand
ACTTTATATTCTTCGCATGGCGTTGCGAACATCATGCGCAGGAAGTTGCCTGTATAGGACAGGTTATTCTGCGGATAAATGTAAGGCTGGCCCAAAGAATACTTATATGCCATGGCAACCAATGTCGGCATTTTCGCAATCAGACGAATCGCTGAGATATGACGGTGCTCTGGATTGGTGATATCGGTTGAGTCGTGATAGAACGCAGACAGCGCACCGACCAGACCGGTCAGCACAGCCATGGGATGGGCGTCACGGCGAAAGCCGCGCAGGAAGAAATGCAACTGCTCATTGACCATGGTGTGATGCGTTACTGTTTGGTCAAACTCTTCTTTCTGCGATGAGTTGGGCAGTTCGCCATTCAGGATCAGGTAGCAGATATCCAGGAAGCTGCAATTGACTGCCAGTTGCTCGATAGGGTATCCGCGATAGAGCAATTCGCCCTTCTCGCCATCAATATAGGTGATTTTGGATTCGCACGCTGCCGTGGACATGAAGCCGGGATCGTAGGTAAACATGTCGGTCTGGCTGTACAGCTTGCGGATGTCAATCACATCCGGTCCTACCGTGCCCTTGTAAATAGGCAGCTCAATCTTCGTAGAATCATCTGAAAAGCTCAGAATCGCTTTCTTGTCAGAGAGGTTCATTTAACATCCTTAAGAAAAAACCAGACACCGGTCTGCCTGCTATCCCTGCCGCATCAAGCCGATAAGGCGTTGTATATTAGGCGTATCATAGATACCTTCCGGATTGGCGCGATCAAGAAGAATATCAAGCAGACTGTTGTCATCAAGTTCAAAAAGCTGGGTGAGCGACGAGACGTCCTCGTCAGTCAACTCCTGTTCATAACGATCCAGAAATTTGGTAATAATCAGATCGTTTTCAAGCAGTCCCCGGCGGGCACGCCAGCGAAGGCGAGCCCGTTCCAGTTCAGTTAGCGTGGTCATCTTTGATCAGACCGCACGACGAACCATCAGTTCCTTGATCTTGCCAATTGCCTTGGTCGGATTCAATCCTTTCGGACATACGTCAGCGCAATTCATAATGGTATGGCAACGGAACAAACGGTACGGATCATTCAGATTATCAAGACGGGCATTGGTATCCTCATCGCGACTGTCTGCAATAAACCGATAAGCCTGAAGCAATCCGGCAGGACCGACAAACTTGTCAGGATTCCACCAGAATGAAGGACAGGAAGTTGAGCAGCACGCGCACAGAATGCACTCGTACAGGCCATCGAGTTCTTCGCGGGCTTCGGGCGATTGCAGGCGCTCTTTCTCCGGCGGCGGCGTATCGTTGACCAGATACGGGCGCACGGAATGATACTGGTTGAAGAAGTGCGTCATATCCACGATCAGATCGCGAATGACCGGCAGACCGGGCAATGGCCGCAGCACAATCGGCTCTTTGAGCTCGTTCAGATTGGTCGTGCATGCCAGACCGTTTCTGCCATTAATATTCATGGCGTCGGAGCCACATACCCCTTCGCGGCAGGAGCGGCGGATCGCCAGGCTGTCATCAACGTCATTCTTGATGCGGATAATGGCGTCGAGCAGCATCTTGTCTGTCGGCTGCAGTTCCACTTCCAGTTTCTGCATGTAGGGACGCTCGTCCTTATCAGGATCGTAGCGGTAAATCTCGAATTTCATGATACGTTTTGTGCTCATAATATCCTGCTTAGAATGTACGTGCTTTTGGAGGGAACGACTCGACGGTCAGCGGCTTCATATGCACCGGTTTGTACTCCAGGCGGTTATCGGCAGAGTGCCACAACGTATGCTTGAGCCAGTTCACGTCGTCACGCTCAGGATGATCATCCAGGGCATGCGCGCCGCGGCTTTCGGTACGGTTCGCTGCCGACCGGATCGTGGCACGCGCCACTTCGGTCATGTTGGCCAGTTCCAGGGCTTCGACACGCGCCGTGTTGAACACTTTGGATTTGTCATCAAATTTGACGTGCTTGGCCTGTTCAGCCAGTTCGTCGATCTGGCCGACGCCTTCTTTCAGCAATTCGAGCGTGCGGAACACGCCGCAGTGACGCTGCATGGAAGCGCGAATACTGTTGCCGACGTCTTGCACTTTTTCACCGGTCTTGCGCGACTCCAGCTCATTGATGCGTGACAGCGAGAAGTCCAGCGATTCCTTGGGCAGATCCTGATGCGACAGCTGGCGTTCCAGATGCGATTCCACAATCCGGTTACCGGCTGCACGACCAAACACCACCAGATCCAGCAGCGAATTGGTGCCCAGGCGGTTGGCGCCGTGCACAGAGACGGCTGCGCATTCACCGATAGCGTACAGGCCGTTGACGATTTTCTCTTCGCCGTTTTCCCAGGTAACCACTTCGCCATGATAGTTGGCCGGAATACCGCCCATCTGATAATGGATGGTTGGCACCACAGGAATGGGCTCCTTGATGGGATCCACGTTGCCGAATTTGATGGCAATCTCGCGAATGGAGGGCAGCCGTTTGTTAATGACATCTGCGCCCAGGTGATCCAGCTTGAGCACCACGTAGCTGCCGTCAGGGCCGCAACCGCGACCTTCCTTGATTTCCTGATCCATGGAGCGGGAAACAAAATCGCGCGGCGCCAGATCTTTCAGCGTCGGCGCGTACCGCTCCATGAAACGCTCGCCATCCTTGTTCAGCAGGATACCGCCCTCTCCGCGCACGCCTTCTGTAATCAGCACGCCGGCACCGGCCACGCCGGTCGGGTGAAATTGCCAGAATTCCATATCCTGCAGGCAGATGCCCGCACGGGCGGCCATGCCCAGACCGTCGCCTGTGTTGATGAAAGCATTGGTGGAGGCCTGCCAGATACGACCGGCGCCGCCGGTCGCCAGTACGACGGCCTTGGCTTCCAGAATATAGACTTCGCCTGTTTCCATTTCGAGCGCGGTCACACCCACGACATCGCCGGCGTCGTTGCGCAACAGATCCAGCGCCATCCATTCCACGAAGAACTGGGTGCGCGCGGCGACGTTGCGCTGATATAAAGTATGCAACAGCGCGTGTCCGGTACGGTCAGCCGCAGCACAGGCGCGCTGCACAGGCTTTTCGCCGAAGTTGGCGGTGTGCCCGCCGAAAGGACGCTGGTAAATAGTGCCATTGGCATTACGGTCGAACGGCATGCCAAAGTGTTCAAGTTCGTAGACGGCATGAGGCGCCTGACGGCACATGAATTCGATAGCGTCCTGATCGCCCAGCCAGTCTGATCCCTTGACGGTATCGTACATATGCCAGTACCAGTTGTCTTCGCTCATATTGCCCAGTGAAGCACCGATACCGCCCTGTGCGGCGACCGTATGGGAACGGGTTGGAAAAACCTTGGAAAGGACGGCGACGGATAATCCGGCCTGAGCCAATTGAAGGGAGCAGCGCATACCGGACCCGCCGGCACCTACAACCACTACATCAAACTGGCGGCGCGGTAATGATGAATTGATAGCGACCACGGCTTATAAACTCCAGACAATTTTTGCGAAATACAGGACGGCGGCGATCAGCCACAGGATAGTGAGCACCTGCAGCGTCAGTCGTACACCTACGGGTTTGACGTAATCCATCCAGATATCGCGCACGCCGATCCACGCATGCCAGGCAAGCGAGAAAAAAGCCAGCGTTGCGGCAATCTGCCCGACGGGCAGGCCCCAACAGGAGAACGTGAAGAAACCCTTCCAGGATTCGTAGTTAATAGGGGTAAACAGCGCTGCAATCAGGAAAACGATTGAATACACAGCCAGGATGACGGCTGTAATACGCTGCACGATGAAATCCTTGATACCGTAGCCGGCACCCACAACCAGCCGCTTAGTACCTACCAGTTCCTTGGCCATCAGATCGCTCCAAACATTTTAACGGCGAACACCAGGGTCAGCGCCAGGCTGACTCCCAGCACCACGGCAGCACTTTTCTGTGCCGAGACCTTGTCGATTCCGATATGCAGGTCAAGAACCAGATAACGGATGCCGGCGCACAGGTGATGCATGAAACCCCACAGCAAAACCAGCAAAATCAGCTTGAGAAGGAAACCACCCGCCCCGCTGCCCAACGATGCAAAACTTTCCGGCGAAGCCACGCTGGCTGCGAAAAGCGGGATCAGGATGATGGGAAGACTGAGAAAAAGCAGAGCGCCACTGATTCGATGCAAAATAGACACTTTACCGGCGGCCGGCAGGTGGTATTTTGTAATCTGGGCAACATCGATATTACGATATTGCGGGCGCTGTTTTGACGGGGTGTCTGACATAACGGCCTCTAGGAAACAAACTACAACAAAATAAAAAATAAAAACGCACGTGAAAAGGCGAAGAACCGCTGTCCGGCTCTCGCGTTCTCCGATCGAATTAGTTTAAACCATTTCGATAATGATAATGTTCTGTAACATATAAACCGCGCCGAATCTCCATGGGTCTGTCCCCATAGGTGTAGGAAACGCGATTGACCTGCAGCAGCGGCGTACCCTGCCCGACTTTAAGAAGCCCGGCGGTTTCCGCGTCGCAGGCCACGGCCTTGAGTTTTTCATCGGCACGAACCATGTTCACACCGAATTCCGTCTCGAAAAAACCGTAAAGCGGACCGTTCATTGCCTGGAGCTTTTCTATGCTCAGACCTTTGAACGCATCGCCCGGAAGCCAGATTTCATCGAGCACCGTGGGCACCGCGCCAAAAGACATGATGCGCCGGATATAAATCACCGAGTCGCTGCCGCGCAGCAGAAGCACCCGGGCCACATCCTGCGGTGCGCGCTGGCGAGTGCACTGCAAATAAACGCTTTGGGCACGCGCCGCATTTCCTTCGCTATCGGATTTTAACCTTAAAAAACGATAACGAACCTGCGCTTCATGGTGCGTAGCAACAAATGTTCCCTTGCCCTGACGGCGAATCAGCAGATTCTCCGCAGCCAGCTCGTCAATTGCCTTGCGCACGGTTCCCTGGCTGACCTGAAAGCGCGCCGCCAGTTCAAGTTCGCTGGGGATGCTTTCACCAGGCTTCCATTCACCTTCGTGCAGACTATGGACCAGCAGGTCTTTGATCTGTTTGTACAAAGGGCTGAATGCCGCAGCAGGCGATTTCAACGAAGGGGTTGGGATTTCAGACATGTTCGATGAACAAATTAAAACCTGTTTATTATCTCATATAGGGCGCGCAATTGTCTATTCTTATATAAGATATAAGTTATAAGACAATTTGACGATACCGCAGATTTCTACTAAGCTTTAGCGTTAAAATCACTTCAAATAGATTCGTTTTTTCCCCTCATTTTATTGGAGATCCCTATGTCCAAACCCGCCGTACGCGTCGCCGTTACGGGCGCCGCCGGTCAGATCGGCTACGCCCTGCTTTTCCGCATTGCATCAGGCGAAATGCTCGGTAAAGACCAGCCCGTTATTCTGCAACTGCTGGAAATCCCCGACGAAAAAGCGCAAAAGGCCCTCAAAGGGGTCATCATGGAACTGGATGACTGCGCCTTCCCATTGCTGCAGGAAATTACCGCACACAGCGACCCCAGGACCGCGTTCAAGGATGCCGATATCGCTCTGCTGGTTGGCGCCCGTCCGCGCGGCCCCGGCATGGAGCGCAAGGATCTGCTCAAGGTTAACGCACAGATTTTCACGGCTCAAGGCAAGGCGCTTAATGAAGTGGCCAGCCGCAATGTAAAAGTATTGGTCGTGGGCAACCCTGCCAACACCAACGCCTACATCGCCATGAAATCGGCGCCGGATCTGCCGGCGAAGAACTTCACCGCAATGCTGCGCCTGGATCACAATCGCGCGCTTACACAACTGGCGCAAAAATCCGGCAAAGCCGTCAAGGATATCGAAAAACTGGTGGTCTGGGGCAATCACTCTCCCACCATGTACCCCGACATCCGCTTTGCCACCGTGGGTGGAGAAGGTCTGGAAAAACTCATCAACGACGATGCGTGGAACAAAGACACCTTTATCCCTACCGTAGGCAAACGCGGTGCGGCCATCATTGAAGCGCGCGGCCTGTCGTCTGCCGCATCTGCAGCCAACGCGGCAATCGATCACGTGCGTGATTGGGTGCTGGGCAGCAACGGCAAATGGGTTACCATGGGCGTTCCGTCCGACGGTTCCTATGGCATTCCCGAAGGCATTATTTACGGCGTGCCGGTCATTACGGAAAACGGCGAATACACGGTGGTCAAAGACCTGGAAATCAACGCATTTTCCCGTGAACGCATGGACTTTACCCTGAAAGAGCTGCTCGAAGAGCGCGATGGCGTAGCCGATCTGCTGGGCTGATCCATTGATACACAAATAGCCACGGTACCGTGGCTATTTTTTTGCACTGCATATACACTAAAGCGATCCTGACACCGCAATGCGCCAGAGCCATTGAACACTTTCTTCTGAAGCGCAGTGTTCGCTCGCAATTGCACAAACAATACACGGCACGCCCTTTCTGCCCGGAGACGATATGACAACGAAGACGTGCGCAGATGGCCCGCTTCGGTCACGCCCTGTCCGAAGGAAAGATGCGACAGGTTATCGGCGCCGTCCAGGCCACCCAGGTCCTGCAGCGCAAACCTCCCTGCTGGACGCAGAAGAACCCGGCAGCATCGGCGCGGGTATGGTACTGTATCCACTGTCGGCTTTCCATGCCATGGACAAGGCAGCAGAGAACCTCTGCGCCGCTATGCGTCGCCGTGGCCACCCGATCAAAGCCGTCGGCCACATGCAAACGCGCGATAAGCTTTATGATCGCATTCGTTACCACGATTTCGAACAGCAGCTTGACGCCCTGTTCACCAGCAAAAAATAACACGTCAATTAGTTAGGAGATAACACCATGTCTACAAAAGCGACCAAGCCAGCACAAGCCAGCAAGACCGCCAGCGCCGCCGCAGCGGCTAGCGCAGACGCGCCTGCCGGTTTCAAACCGAAGAAATCCGTTGCCCTGTCCGGGGTGGTAGCCGGCAACACGGCGATCTGCACGGTGGGACGCAGTGGCAACGACCTGAACTACCGCGGCTATGACATTCTTGATCTGGCCGATTCCAGTGAATTTGAAGAAATAGCCTATTTGCTCATTCATGGCAAGCTACCCACGCAAGCGGAGCTGGCTGCCTACAAACAGAAGCTCAAACGGTATCGTGGCCTGCCGGCCAATCTGCAGACGGTGCTGGAATCGCTGCCTGCCCACAGCCATCCGATGGATGTGATGCGCACTGCGGTGTCGGTCCTGGGTTGCACCTTGCCGGAAAAGGACGATCACAATGTAGCCGATGCCCGCGACATCGCCGATCGATTGATGGCCAGCCTCGGTTCTGCCCTGCTCTACTGGTATCACTTCAGCCACAATGGTCGCATTATTGATGTGCAGACAGACGACGACAGCATCGGCGGCCATTTCCTGCACCTTCTGCACGGCGAGAAGCCCTCAAAAGAATGGGTTCGCGCAATGCACACCTCGCTCATTCTTTATGCCGAGCACGAATTCAATGCCTCGACCTTTACCGGTCGCGTGGTTGCCGGCACAGGCTCGGACATGTTCTCTGCCATCACCGGCGCCATCGGCGCGCTGCGCGGCCCGAAACATGGCGGCGCCAACGAAGTGGCTTTCGAAGTGCAAAAACGCTATGACACGCCAGACGAGGCCGAAGCCGATATTCGCAGGCGCGTGGAAAACAAGGAAGTCATTATCGGATTCGGTCATCCGGTGTACACCATATCCGACCCGCGCAATGTCGTGATCAAACGGGTTGCAAAAAAACTGTCCCAGGACGCGGGCACCACCAAAATGTTCGACATTGCGCAAAGGCTGGAAACAGTGATGATGGACATCAAAAAGATGTTCCCCAACCTGGACTGGTTCTCTGCTGTGTCCTATCACATGATGGGTGTTCCCACGTCAATGTTTACGCCGCTGTTTGTCATCGCGCGCACGGCAGGCTGGTCAGCCCACATTATTGAACAGCGCATCGACAACAAGATCATCCGCCCAACCGCCAATTACACCGGCCCGGACGATCGGAAATTCGTGGCGCTGTCCAAACGCAAATAAGCGCAATCGTGTTATTGATATTGTGTTAAGGGGAGCGATATGTCCAGCCCTATTTCAAATATTCGCCCTGAACCCGACCAGGAGCTTGTGGATATTGTCGATTACGTTCTCGACTATGTCATCTCCAGCGAGGCGGCGTATGAAACAGCGCGCAATTGCCTGATCGATACATTGGGTTGCGGGCTGGAAGCGCTTGAATATCCGGCGTGCCGCAAGCTGCTGGGTCCCATCGTGCCCGGCACCACGGTTCCGAATGGCGCCAAGGTGCCGGGCACGCAATTCCAGCTGGATCCGGTTCAGGCGGCGTTCAATATCGGCGCCATGATTCGCTGGCTCGACTTTAATGACACCTGGCTTGCCGCCGAATGGGGACACCCGTCGGACAATCTGGGGGGCATTCTGGCCACGGCCGACTGGCTGTCACGCAACGCGGTGGCCGCCGGCAAAACGCCGCTGACCATGCGTGAAGTGCTCACAGGCATGATCAAGGCTCACGAGATCCAGGGGTGCATCGCGCTTGAGAATTCGTTCAACAAAGTGGGCCTGGACCATGTGGTGCTGGTCAAAGTGGCGTCCACTGCCGTGGTTGCGCAAATGCTCGGCCTGACCCGTGACGAAATCATCAACGCCGTATCACTGGCCTGGGTAGATGGCCAAAGCCTTCGCACCTACCGTCATGCTCCCAACGCAGGCAGCCGCAAATCGTGGGCCGCCGGCGACGCCACCAGCCGTGCGGTGCGCCTGGCATTGATCGCCAGAACAGGCGAGATGGGTTACCCATCGGTTCTGACGGCAAAAACCTGGGGCTTTTATGATGTGCTGTTCAATGGACAGCCGTTCAAGTTCCAGCGCTCCTACGGCAGCTACGTGATGGAAAACGTGCTGTTCAAGATCTCGTTCCCGGCCGAATTTCATGCGCAAACAGCCGTTGAATGCGCCATGCAGATTCATGCTCAGTTGCAGGCGGTTGGCAAAACCGCCGACGATATCAGGAAAATGACGATTCGCACCCATGAAGCGTGTATCCGTATCATCGACAAAAAAGGGCCGCTCAGTAATCCGGCCGACCGCGACCATTGCATTCAGTACATGGTAGCTGTGCCTGTATTATTCGGTCGCCTGACTGCCGGCGACTATGAAGACGCAATCGCGGCCGATCCACGCATCGATGCTTTGCGCGAGAAAATCGAGTGCATCGAGGACCCTGCCTTCACCCGTGATTATCATGATCCCGAACGTCGCTCTATTGCAAATGCACTGACGGTTCAATTCAGCGACGGCAGCAAACTGGATGAAGTCGTCTGCGAATATCCGATAGGCCACAAGCGCCGCCGTAAAGAGGGTATCCCGCTGCTGGAAGCCAAATTTCGCGTCAACCTGGCCCGGATGTTTCCGGACAGGCAGCAGGAGAAAATCCTGGCGGTCTCACTGGACCAGAAAGCACTCGAAGCCATGCCGGTCCATGAATATGTAGACATGTATGTGATTTGAACCGCTTCGCGCACCGGCGCAGCGTATCCCCGCATGGGCGGGCACTGGGGCGACTCGTGGCGGCTGCGTGCTCATTGAACAGCCACACGGCTCTGGCATCTCCAAATG
>DATGQC010000098.1:0-5126 GCA_035304425.1 Advenella sp. | reverse complement strand
GGCGTTCTCACGCAACGCCGCATTGTTGATGGCGAGCAAATGGCGCAGGCCGTCGCCGATAACATCAAGGCTGCAGCTGCACGCAAGGCGCAGCAGGAAGGCAAAACCGTTACCACCGCGACCGGCGAGGATGCGCTGGAGAAGGCGCAGCAAACCGCCGCAACCACAGATGCGATACAGACCTCGACCACGCTGGTGGATCTGGGCCGCCTGAATATTCGCAAGGCGGATATCGATCTGCAACTGGGTGACAATAGCCTGACTACATCGGGTAGCTTCGGGCAGCAGGAAAGTGTGCTGCGCCTGAACGTTGATGCCCCAAAACTGGGTCAACTGGTTGATGGCGTTACTGGCACGGCCAGGCTCTCCGGCACATTAGCCGGCACAATCGCCGAGCATGCGCTTGATATCAGCGGCAAGGTTAACCAGGGCGACGCGAAAACCCTGGGCCAGGCGCCGCTGGATCTGTCAGCCGCCATCAACGGCAAGTGGCATCAGCTGGCCGACGGTATTGACGGCTGGGAAGGCGAGCTGACGGCGCTGAACCTGGCGCATGCCGGCGTGCGGGTGCGCGAGCGCGACCCCTTGCCTTTGTTGTTCAGCCCGAATGCGACCGGGGTGCAAAATCGCTGGGCAGCGGGACCGGGTCTGCTGGGCCTGACCCTGCCCGGCGGCCCCGAGGCGCAGTTCAAGCTGGATAAGGCCAGCGGCAATGCATTGGGTGTGACAACTGCCGGATCATTTAGCAATCTGACGATCAGCGACAGGCTGATGGATGATATTGCCAGGATGACGGCCGCCGGCAATGCACAACCGAACAGTGCGACAGCGACAAAGGCAGCGGCTGCAACCGGCGACAAGGCCGCCCGGGATGCGGCAGCCAAGGCGCTGGCGCAAAAAACCGCCGGCAGCTTTCCGGATATTGTGTTTGACGGCGACTGGAACATTGCCACAGAAAACGGCCTGCAGGGCGCGGTCAATGTACGGCGCACGGCGGGCGATCGTTTCGTGCCGCTGGTGCAGAAGATCCCGCTGGATTTCGAAACGCTGAGCATCAGGCTGAACGAAACGCGCCAGGACGAAAAGCAGTCGGTACTGGCCATCGCTGCGCAAGGGCAGGGCCCGCGGTCCAGCCTGGACACCAATCTGAATCTGGCTATGGCAAATGTGATTCCGCTGCGCGATGGCAAACTTCGTCTGGCATTGACCGATGGCGCTGCGGTAAATGCAAATTTTCAAACCATTGCGGGCGTCAGCGAGGGAACGGATCGGCTGACCGCCAGGCTGGGTTTGCAAGCGCTGAATCTGCAGGCCCTCTCGGCCGGCGCGACGCCGGCCTCGTTGCTGAACGGCTCGGTGGCGCTGGTTGCCGATACGCTGCCGGGCAAGCGCGAGATCGCCGCTGTGGACCTGGATGCACAGTTGGCGCAGGGCAGCACATGGAACGACAAACCGCTGGCCGGCACGATCCGCAGCAAGGTGCATCTGGCGGGCATTTTCGATAAGCAGCCGGAACAGGAGCAGGCGGATCGCAGTATCAAGCCGAATCTGGACAAACTGCAAGTGAGCGATACCGATGTCGATCTCACGCTGGGTAATAACCGGATTACCGCGCACGGCGGGTTTGGACAGGATGCCAGCCAGCTGTATCTGGACGTTAACGCCCCCGCGCTGGCCAATTTCTGGCCTTCTCTGCCGGGCAGCGCGCTGGTCAATGCGGTGGTGGATGGTCGTGTGACCGGCCATCGCGCGCAAATTTACGGCATGTATGCGCAGGCGCCCAGTCGCGCCCTGGGCAAGGCGCCTGTGGTATTTGGCCTGACTGTCCAGGGCGCCTGGGACAAAGTGGAAGACGGCCAGGAAGGCTGGGTCGGGGTGCTGGAAGATCTGCACTTGCGCCACACCGAATTGCGGTTGCAGCAGCAAAGTCCGATGTCGTTGTCTTTCCTGCCGGACGATGGCCGGCATCCCATGCAGTGGGCGACTACCGCTTCCCGCTTTTTGCTGGATCTGCCTGAAAACCGCAGTGCGCAGATCCTGCCCGGCGAGGCTGGCGGCAACGGCAGCGAGTGGCAGACCAAAGGGCAGATCAAAGACCTGGTCATCAATCCGCAATACCTGATGAATCTGCAAAAAGCATTTGCCGCCGAAGACCCGGCGGCAGCACAGGCGGCCACGCAGGCGGCGGCCAAGGCGCTGGCTGCGGCCTCGGCCGGCAACAAGAAAACCGCAGGCGCTGCCGGGGACCGTGGCAAAGGCTCGTCAGCCAACGCCGTGGCCGACAAGGACATCACCCTGGATGCGGACTGGGACCTGGCATTTAACCAGATGCTGACCGGCTCGGCCCATATTCTGCGCACCGATGGTACGGGCGTGTTGCCTTTCAAGACGCCCGTGCCGCTTGATTTTGACACGATTGCATTTGACATTGAACCGCAGCAAACGCCGCAGGTAAAAGATGGCTATGTTGTAACGGCCAGCGCCACCGGGGAAAAATCACATCTGAATGCCGATGTGAAACTGGATATGGCAACGCCGCTGTTGTTACGCGATGCCAAGGCCGATCTTGCCTTGCGCGATGGCGCAACGCTTACGCTGGAAGCGATGGTGTCGCCCAAGGGCGGGCAGGATGAATCAGATCGTATTCATATGCGTGTTAATTCCAGGGCGCTGCCGGTCAGTAAACTGATGGCAGACAGCATTCCCAGGACTTTGCTCAGTACAGACCTGACGGCCGATGTCGATATGTTCTCGCCCACAGCTATTAAATCAGCGACGATCAAAGGTGATTTTGACAAGGGCAGCATCTGGAATGACAAGCCGCTGGCCGGGTCTGTGGACCTGGCGGTGCGTGATCTGGCCCTGGGCGGTCAGGGCAGCGCCGGCATAGACCTGAATGCCTTCCAGGTCCCGGCGGCCAATATTGACCTGACCCTGGGCAGCAACAAAATACGCAGCAAAGGCGCCTTCGGTCAGGCTGACAGCGTCCTGACGCTGGACGTGGACGCGCCGGCCCTGTCGTCCTTCTGGCCCGGCCTGCCTGGCAGTGTCACCGTGGATGGCACGGTCAAGGGAATGGTCGCCAAACATGCGCTTGACGTCAAGGGCATGTTCTCTCAGGGCAAATCCAGGGAGCTGGGCAAGGCCCCGGTCAATATCCATTTGGCTGCCGACGGTTCCTGGGACAAGAACGAACAGGGGGTAGAAGGGTGGCGCGGTACGCTCTCGACGCTGAATGTGCAGCACGCGGGCATTACTGTTGAACAGGACAAGCCCTGGGCACTGGCCTTTGCACCCGCAGCAGAGGGCGGCCTGCCGGCATGGGAGGCCGGGCCATCGGCCATCAATATCGGGCTGCCGGGCAAGCACAGCATTGTGATCAATCAGGACGGCACCACCGGCAGCAATGGCAAGTGGCAGACCAAGGGTTCCATTCGTCGTTTTGTGTTGAGCCCAGCTTTCATCCGTGATATGCAAAAGCTGGCCGATCCGGCCGCCAAAGAAGCGCAAAACGCCGGTACCGGTATTATTGACCGGCGCAAGCGCGCGCCGCAGGAAACCTCGCTGGTGCTCGATTTCGACTGGGATCTGGCCTTTGACGGGGCGCTGACCGGCAAGACGGCCGTTAAGCGGGTGAGTGGCGACTTCATGATTCCGGCAGCGACCCCGATTCCGCTGGGGCTGACCAATCTGCTGGTGGGCGCCAATTTCAACAAGACCGGCGCCACTACCAGCACAGCGAATTTGAACATCGCCTTCGACACGCAAAACAAAGGCAATCTGAAAGGGACGGGCGCCATCGCGTTCAATGGACTGGCGCCGAATCTGAATGGCGGCTCGAAAATCACGCTCAACGGCAATCTGGCCGATATCAGCTGGATGGGACCGCTGACCGGCGACATGCTGGATTTGGGCGGCGCGGTGGCGCTGAACGTGACGGCGCAGTCGCGCGCCAACGGCCAGTGGACCACCAGCGGCAAAATTTCCGGCTCCAAAGTGAAGATCGTGGAGATCGATAACGGCATTCGCCTGCTTGACGGTACGCTGGAGGCCTCGTTACGCGACAACCAGGTGATCATCAACACGCTGCGCTTCCCGTCGGTGATTCGCATTACGGCCAATGAGTGGCGCACCAAAAAATGGATCGAGGAAAATCCCCCCGCACAGAATGGCTCATTGGGCATTACCGGCAAATGGAACCTGAACACCAGCAAGGGTGATTTCCGGATCGCCTTTGATCACTATCCGATCATTCAGCGCTCTGATCGCTTTGTGATGATCAGCGGCGATGTGGCTATTAATGCGCCCCTGCCCAAGGTGGATATCAAGGGCAAGGTCACGGCCGATGCCGGCTGGGCCAGCGTCGATATCCTGGGCAGCGTGCCGACGGTCGATGGCGATGTGATTGTGCTCAAGCCGGGCCAGACCAAGGTGGTCAAGGAAGAATCGCCGCTGGACCTGAGCCTGGATTTCACCGTGGATCTGGGCAAGCGCTTTTATATCGTGGGCATGGGACTGGATTCCGGTCTGGTGGGCGCGCTCAATGTGATCCAGGAGAAAAATCAGCTGACCGGCGTGGGCGCCTTCCGCACCCGCGGCGGGGCGATCGAAGCCTATGGGCAGCGCTTGCAGATCCGCCGTGGCCGCATCACCTTCCAGGGGAACCTGGCCAATCCGATTCTGGATATCGAAGCCTTGCGCACCGGCCTGGATGTAGAGGCGGGTGTTAAAGTGGTGGGGACGGCCAGAAAACCGAAGATCGACCTGGTGTCCTATCCCGACGTGAGTGAAGTTGAAAAACTTTCCTGGCTGCTGATGGGGCGCGGCCCCGATAGCAGCGGTAGCGACGCCGCCCTGCTGTTCTCGGTGGGGTCGTCCATCGTGGGCGGGGGCGAGCCGTTTTATCGCAAGCTGGGCCTGGACGATATTGCCATCCGCTCAGGCAATATCGGTAAGTCCGGAACGGTCCTGCCCGAAAAGACGGTGGCCTCCAGCGTCAACCAGGAATCATCGAGCGATCTGTCCCAGCAGTTTTTCGTGGCCAGCAAGAAGTTTGAAAACGGCATGACGGTCAGCGTTGAACAGGCCATGGCCGGTACCGGCACCGTGGTGCGCGGCAGTTACCG
>DATGQC010000097.1:0-4184 GCA_035304425.1 Advenella sp. | reverse complement strand
CTGGGCCAGCATGGCAATCAGCCGGGTCATTTCTTTTCGCAACAGCGGTTCGCCGCCGGTAATGCGCAATTTATTCACGCCCAGCTGCGCGAATAGGCGCGCCATACGAGTAATCTCTTCAAACGAAAGGATCTGGCTGTGTGGCAAAAATACATGGTCGCTGCCAAACTGGTCACGCGGCATACAGTACGAGCACCGAAAATTGCATTTGTCGGTAATCGAGATGCGCAAGTCGCGCAGGGCGCGGCCCAGCTGGTCCACAACGGGCCTGCCGGGTATGTACTCCGCCTGCGGCAAAGGCCGCTCTGCCACTTTGCGGATATCGGAAATCGGAATTATGTTAGTCATTAAAGGCTTCTTCTAATGTCTGGATCTTGCCTGCCTCAGTTGCATCATACCCTACCAACTGCCCAAGAAATTGCAGATAATCCTGACTACGCATGAAATGAATGAATTTTTCCACATTGATCTGCTGCAGGCTATTGCGGTTCAGGGCGAAAAAATAG
The DNA here is from genome assembly GCA_035304425.1 of Advenella sp. Lineage (GTDB taxonomy): Bacteria > Pseudomonadota > Gammaproteobacteria > Burkholderiales > Burkholderiaceae_B > Advenella. Next base: position 3,678 of record DATGQC010000097.1, on the reverse strand, counting down.
CGTTCGCGCACCAGCGGAATGAAGTCCAGGCCGAAGCGGTGGGCCGCGGTCTGCACGCCGATGCCCACATCGGCCATGCCACTTGCAATATGGGCGGCGATGGCCATATGCGTGAACTCGCTGTCTTCAAAGCCGCTGATTGACGAGGCTGGAATATTTTCTTCCTGCAACATCAGCCCCACCAGAAAACGCGTACTTGAACCCGGCTGACGATTCACAAACCGCACATCATCACGCGCCAGGTCCCGAACCGACTGGATATTTTTAGGATTACCCGGCTTGACGAACAGCCCGGTGTTGCGGATGGCCAGATGAATCAGCAAATGCGTGTCGCCGTTGAGCCACGGAGAGTAACGGGCCAGGATCGGTTTTTCGAACTTGCCGATAGGCACCTGGAACCCGGCCAGTTCGCATTCGTTCTGTTCCAGCGCCGCCAGTGCCTCAATGGCCGTGCGATAGCGCAGCTCCAGCAGCGGCAGCGGCGAATTCATGCGCTGCGTCAGTCCTTCTACGGCAAAGCCATGGCTGGCATGCAGACGCACATTGGGCGTATGTTCCGGGATGAGCTTTTCCAGCTCTTCCTGAGATTCGGAGGCCAGGCTTTCCAGGGTCGGCGATAGCCGCGCCTGGATGCGCCGGTTGGCCCATACCAGCCGCTTGGCGAATTCGGACAGCTCTGTGCCCTTGCGCCGCTTGGTAATGAGCAGCGGCACCCCGAAAATATCCTCAAACTGCCGCAACACCCCCCAGGCATGACGATACGAATGCCCGCAAGTCTCGCTGGCTGCCACGATATTACCGCTGACGTCAATTTCGGCCAGCAAACCCAGCAGCATGGATAGCGACAGGGTTTTCCCTTCCTGGGTCTCAATGGTCCACTCGGGGTTTATCCTGATCGAAAATGGATACATAGCGCAATCTCCCTTGGCTGTTTCATCATCATTATATGTGTTATTAATTTCATATTGAAAATATATCTGAAGTGGCTACTATTGAGGCTATAAGCACGTTTGTCAAATGGGAATTTAACATCCCGGCGCTTTGCGGTGCTGCAGCATTTTATTATGATGCCAATTACATATTAAACAGGCTCAAACACGTATCGGAGACAGCCATGTCCAAAACGGGCATTTCCTCGCCTTTCATTCAGTCGGTCGACAACAAGATCAGGAAGATGATTCCACTGACGCCAGAGACGCCCAATTCGCGCGCCGTGTCAGCCAGCCTGGTCAAACTGGGCAATATGCCGGGCGCATTGCTGCCGGTCTTGCATGACATCCAGGACACGCTGGGCTATATCCCCCCCGAGTGCGTCGACCAGATTGGACAGGCCTTGAACTTATCGCGTGCCGAGGTGCATGGCGTTATCACCTTCTACCCCCATTTTCACACCACGCCCAAGGGCGCGGTGCATATCGAAGTCTGTCGGGCCGAATCCTGTCAGGCCATGGGCTCGGCACAACTTGAAGCCCATATACGCGAGGCAACCGGCTGTGACATGAACAGCACCCGCGCCGACGGGCAGGTATCTGTCGACGCGGTCTATTGTCTGGGATTGTGTGCCCAGTCGCCCAATATCATGATCAATGGCGAACCCTGTGCGCACGTGACCCCGCAAACGTTCGATGAACTGTATCGCGAACACACGGAGGCCGTCTCGGTATGACTATTCAAATTTTCATCCCTGCTGACGCCGCAGCCATTGCCGCCGGCGCCGAACGCGTAGCAGCCGCTATCGGCAAAGAGGCGGCGCAGCGCGACCTGGACATTAGCGTCGTGCGCAACGGCTCGCGCGGACTGTTATGGCTTGAGCCCATGATTGAAGTGCAAACCGCGCAAGGCCGCGTGGCCTATGGTCCGGTCAAGGCCGGTGACGTGCCTTCCCTGTTCGACGCTGATTTTCTGCATGGCGGCCATCACGCATTGGCCCATGGCCTTACCGAAGAGATTCCGTTTCTGAAAAACCAGGAACGCCTGACCTTTGCGCGTGTCGGCATTACCGATCCGCTCTCGCTCACCGACTATATGGCGCACGGCGGTTTTGCAGGCCTGAAAAAAGCCCTGGCCATGGCGCCGGCCGATATCGTGCAGGAAGTGACCGATTCGGGCTTGCGTGGCCGGGGCGGCGCCGCCTTTCCCACCGGCATCAAATGGAAAACCGTCCTGGGCACGCCGGCGCAGCAAAAATATGTCGTTTGCAATGCCGACGAAGGCGACTCGGGCACATTCTCCGATCGCATGTTGATGGAAGGCGACCCGTTGTGCCTGATCGAAGGCATGACCATCGCCGGACTGGCGACCGATGCCACCCAGGGCTACATTTACGTCCGCTCCGAATATCCGCACGCCATTGCGGCCTTGAACCGCGCCATCGGCGTGGCGACCAAAGCCAACTGGCTGGGACAAAACATTCAGGGCAGCGGCAAGTCCTTTTCGCTTGAAGTGCGCAAGGGCGCCGGCGCCTATATTTGCGGGGAAGAAACCTCGCTGCTGGATTCGCTCGAAGGCAAGCGCGGGCTGGTTCGCGCCAAACCGCCTCTGCCCGCAATCAAGGGCCTTTTCGGCAAACCCACGGTAATCAATAATGTGATATCGCTGGCATCGGTGCCCTACATTCTCGCCGAAGGCGGACAGGCTTATGCCAACTACGGAATGGGACGCTCCAAGGGAACCCTGCCCTTTCAATTGGCAGGCAATCTCCGTCAGGGCGGACTGGTGGAAAAAGCCTTTGGCCTGACCTTGCGCGAACTGCTTTTTGATTATGGCGGCGGCAGCGCCAGCGGACGGCCCATCAAGGCTGTGCAGGTCGGCGGCCCGCTGGGCGCGTACCTGCCGGAATCAGAATGGGACGTGCCCATGGATTACGAAGCCTATATGAAGGTATCGGCCATGATCGGCCATGGCGGTATTGTCGCGTTCGACGACACGGCCAAAATGAATGACTTAGCCCGTTATGCCATGGAGTTCTGCGCTATTGAATCCTGTGGCAAATGCACCCCTTGTCGTATCGGCTCCACGCGTGGCACCGAAGTCATAGACCGGATTACCGCTAACGAAAACCGTGAAGAAAATGTCGAACTGTTACGCGACTTATGCGACACCATGCTGGGCGGCTCGCTGTGCGCCCTGGGTGGCATGACGCCCTATCCTGTATTGTCCGCCCTGGAGCACTTCCCTGCCGATTTTGGCATTGAAGCGCGCACAGAAACCGAACATTCGTGAACCAATAAAATTATCCGCTGCCACAACCGGCAAGGAGCTTCCAATGTTAGAAACCGTCGTCAAACGTGATATTGATCTGGGTACGCCCGAAGTCACCTCCGACAAGCTGATTACCGTCACCATTGACGGTTACGACATCTCGGTGCCGGAAGGCACCTCGGTCATGCGCGCGGCTGCGCTCAACGGCGTCAATATTCCCAAACTGTGCGCGACCGACAGCATTGAAGCCTTCGGTTCATGCCGTCTGTGCCTGGTGGAAATCGAAGGTCGACGCGGTTACCCGGCCTCCTGTACCACGCCGGTCGAAGAAGGCATGGTGATCCGCACCGAAACCCCCAAACTGCATCAGTTGCGGCGCGGCGTCATGGAGTTATACATTTCCGACCACCCGCTCGATTGCCTGACCTGCCCGTCCAATGGCGATTGTGAACTCCAGGATATGGCAGGTGTGGTCGG
>DATGQC010000096.1:0-3812 GCA_035304425.1 Advenella sp. | reverse complement strand
CTTATATATTCATGCACGCTCAATTGCCGTCAGGGAGATTGATTGACGGCAATTTTTTTTCCTGCAGGAAAATAGGCGATGCTCGGAGGCAGGTGAATATTACTGCGTGATTTTTTGCAGAAATGCCGAGATATCGTTGATCTCATCCAGATTGACCGAATGCGCCATGGGATAGGTGCGCCATTCAGTATTGCTGTAGTTGTTTGCCAGCAGCCACTCGCGCGTTTGCTCGGCGAAACGGATATCGACGACCGGGTCATAGGCGCCATGCGCGATGAAAATCGGCATATCCAGATTGGCGGTGTTATGTTCTGCTGCGGTTTTGTCCGCCATGGGAAGATAGCCCGACAGACAGATCAGACCCGCCAGCTTCTTTTGTGAGCGCAGGCCGGTTTGATAAGTCATCGCGCAACCCTGGGAAAAGCCGGCAAGGATAATGTTTTCAGTGGGCACGCCGCGTTCGTTTTCGCGTCTGATCAGCGCTTCAATGGCCGCCTGGGAAGCGCGCAGGCCCGATTCGTCCACATCGCGGCTGACATTGCTCAACGCAATGATGTCATACCAGGCGCGCATAGGCATCTGGTTATTGATCGTCACGGGACGTACGGGGGCATTCGGAAAAACAAAGCGGATGCGCCTGTCCTCTGGCAGGCGCAGTTCGGGAATGACCGGTACAAAATCATTGGCATCGGCGCCCAGTCCGTGCATCCAGATGACCGAGTGAGTGGGCGCAACCGCCTTGTCGCTGCCGTGTTCGATTTGCACGCAGTCCAGTAATTTTTCCATTTGGTTCATTCCTTGTTCAGCAACTGCTTGATGGCCTGAAAAAGGGCCCGGTAGTGTTTGCGTTGCGGTTCGTGTCCGGCCGCCAGCGCGGCGTTCTGCGCGCGCTCGCGGCGTGCGCCGCGAATCAGGGTGCGCAGGGCCTGCGCGTCGGCTTCGGGGTAGTCGTTCAGCAAGCGGGTCAGCGCTTCGTCTTCTTCAATCAAACGGTCACGCAACGTCTCCATGCGATGCATGTTTGCGGTCTGTTCGCGCGAGCCGTTTTCCCATTCGTCCATTTTCTTTGCGATGGCCGCCGTATCGGCGGTGCGCAGCAGCTTGCCGACATAATGGATCTGCCTGCGCCGACCTTCGCGCCCGGTGATTTTTTGCGCCGTGCGGATGGCTTCATACGTTTTTTCGTCCAGATCCAGTTGCTTGACTTTCTCCGGCGGCAATGCCACCACCTGCTTGCCCAGCTCCAGTATGGCAAGCAGTTCTCGCTTTACCTGGGATTTGCTGGGACGGTCATAAAGCGGTCCGTCATCGCTCTGATCTGCATTCTGCATACATCGCTATCAATAAAATGGTTAATATGTCAGTATGATAACCGCCTAACGTGAAGCCGTCATAATGAATTCCCGATTGAATCCGAAATCCCCCATGCCCCATACCCAGCCCGACTTTGAAGAACTTGTTCAACTGGCGCTTTCTCATGCCAAAAAGCAGGGCGCCAGCGATGCCGCCGCCGAAGTGTCCGAATCAGGCGGCTTGTCTGTGTCGGTGCGCAAGGGCAATATTGAAACCGTTGAAAAAACGCAGGACCGTTCGCTGGGCGTGACTGTTTACGCCGGCAACGCGCGTGGTTCGGCGTCGACCTCTGATCTGTCGGCTGCTGCGATCTGCGAAACCGTCGAGGCTGCCTGGAATATTGCCAAGTACACGGCAAACGACGAGGCCGCCGGTCTGCCCGATGAGGCGGATCTGGCTGTCGAGCAGCCCGATCTGCAATTGCATCGCCCATGGGATATTTCATCGGAAGAAGCGGCGCAACTGGCCATCGAGGCTGAAGCCGCTGCACTGGACTACAGCAAGCAGATTACCAATTCGGAAGGTGCTGGGGTCGATACCTATCAGGGGCGGTTCGTGCTTGCCAACTCGCGCGGATTTATGGGCGGGTATCCCTATTCCCGTCATGGCATGTCGGTGACCGCCATTGCCGGCAAGGGCAACAATATGCACCGCGACTATTGGTATACCTCCGACCGTTACCCCGAGAGGCTGGCCAAAGGCGCCGATGTCGGCGTGTACGCTGCGCAGCGGGCCTTGTCGCGACTGTCGGCGCGGCGTATCGGCACGGGTAAGTATCCAGTCCTGTTTGAAGCGCCGCTCGCCCTGGGCCTGCTTGGCGCGCTGACGCAGGCCATCAGCGGCGGGGCGCTGTATCGCAAATCCACATTTTTGCTCGATTCGCTGGGCAAGCAGGTGATGGCCGGTCATCTGCAGATCAGTGAGAATCCATTCATCAAAGGGGCATTGGGCAGTTCTGCCTTTGATGATGAAGGCGTCCAGACACGTGCGCGCCAGTTGCTGACCGACGGCGTGCTCAATGGCTACCTGCTGTCTACCTACACGGCACGCAAGCTGGGCATGCGCACCACAGGTAACGCTGGTGGCTCGCACAACCTGCTGCTGAGCTCTTCGCTCACCCGTCACACCGATGATCTGCCGGCCATGCTCAAAAAAATGGGCACCGGTATCCTGGTCACCGAGCTGATCGGCCAGGGGGTGAACTATGTCACCGGCGACTATTCCCGAGGCGCTTTTGGCTACTGGGTGGAAAATGGCGAAATCCAGCATGCGATCACCGAATTCACGATCGCCGGCAATCTCAGGGATATGTTCCTGAATATCGTCGGGATCGGCAGCGATGTGATCACGCGGGGCTCGAAAACGACCGGTTCGATCCTGATCGATTCAATGGCGATTGCCGGGCAGTAATCCGGACCACAGGGAAACTACTTAATCTGCTGTCGCGCGCTATGTAAATGGACATAGTGCGTGTATATTTAGCGGGTTAAATTTTTTCCAAGAACAACGAAATACTTCGGAGTAGCCATTATGCAACGTCGTTCCTTCCTCAAAAAAGCAGGCCTGGGCGCTGTAGCCAGCACAGGCGTCATTGCCGCCCCTGTCATTGCCCAGGAGAATCCCGCAGTCAAATGGCGCATGGCGTCCAGCTTTCCGCGCAGCCTGGTTGCGCTGTATGGTTCCGGGGACCGCTTTACCAAATACGTTAAAGAAGCCACAGACGGTAATTTGCAGATTGACCTGTTTCCCGCAGGCGAAATTGTGCCTGCCTTGCAGGTGCTGGACGCCGTATCCAATGGTACGGTCCAGGCCGGGCACACTTGCGGCTATTACTATTTAGGCAAAAACCCGTCGTTTTGTTTCGACACGGCAGTGCCCTTTGGCCTGAACGCCCGTCAGCTGAACGCCTGGATGCTCGAGGGCAACGGCAAAAAGCTCATGCGGGACCTGTTTGCCAAAGTCAATATCGTCAACTATCCTTTGGGCAATACCGGTACGCAAATGGGCGGCTGGTTCCGCAAGGAGATCAAGTCTCTGGATGATCTCAAGGGTCTGAAAATGCGCACCGCCGGTCTTGCTGGCGAAGTGCTGGCCAAGCTTGGCGTCGTTCCCCAGCAGATTGCCGGTGGCGATATTTATCCGTCATTGGAAAAAGGCACGCTGGACGCCGTGGAATTCGTCGGCCCGCTGGACGATGAAAAGCTCGGCTTCAATAAAGTGGCCAAGTATTATTACTATCCGGGATTCTGGGAAGGCGGCGCGCAGGTATCGGCCTATTTCAACAAGGATGCTTTCGAGAAGCTGCCCAAGAATTACCAGAGGATCGTGGAAGCGGCCTCTATTCGGGCTCACACTGAAATGATGGCCATGTACGACTCCATGAATCCGGGCGCCTTGCGTCGCCTGATCGCCAATGGCGCCGTGCTCAAGGAGTTCCCCAAAGAAATGATGGACGCCTC
>DATGQC010000095.1:0-14851 GCA_035304425.1 Advenella sp. | reverse complement strand
GAGTCCAGCTGAGACGCGGCCCATTGGCAATAGCGGTTGTACTCCTGCCGGGTCAGATAGAAATTCTCCCGAAAGTAATATCGGTAGATTTTTCCCTGTTGCTTGCAGTAATTCAGATAAGTGAAGCGGCTTGTCGGATCTGCCAGCGTCACCAGATCTGCCATAAAGTTATTCTGCAACGTCGTGCCCGGAATCATCATACCGTCATGCCAGCTGAATGCGCTTTTGCGCTCCAGGAACACGGCGGTAAGCCCGTCCACAGGCGCCATCAAACACGCCAGGCCCAGGTTGAAGGGTCCCAGACCTATCCCAAGTACATCATAAATTGTGTCTGTCGCTTGACTTCCCTTCATTATTTGCTACCTTTATTCCTCAGTACTTCAATTGAACATTCATGCCGACCGAACGCGAGGGGGCATAGAAGCCCTGCTCCCATTGCGTCGAGGTCAGGTATTTTTTGTCAAATACGTTCTTGACATTCACGCCCACGGTGACGTTCTTATTGACTTCATAACTGGCCATCAGATCGGCTACGGCATATGATTTTTGATTCAGATAGATATCTTCACCTGCCGGAGTCTGGCCCTGCAAACGGCGCGTCCCGGATTGCCAACGCACCGCCCCGCCGACTTTCAGCCCCTGCACTGCAGGTACGGCATAAGAAGCGGCGACAGTAAAGGAATTTTTAGGAACGAACTCACGTACGGCCTTACCGTCTTCGTCCTTGATGGAGAAAAAGTGGGTATAGCCGGCGCTGACCTGCAGGCCAGGCATCACTTCACCCTGCAACGCCAGTTCAAAGCCGGCAGAACGCGAATTGACCGCCTTGTATCGACTCAAGCCATCCAGGAAGGTGTCATATTCCGCCGTGTTGTCCTGTTCCGCACGGAACAGGGCGATACTGCCATTGATTTTTCCGTCGGTAGATTCCCCCTTGAGGCCTATTTCATAGTTCTTGCCTTCAATGGCCGGCAGAATCTGTCCGTTGATGTCCACTTGAGACTGCGGATTAAAGATACCGGTATAACTGGCATATACCGAGTAATTGTCATTCAAATCGTAGATCAGGCCCAGATAGGGGGACAGTTTATTGCGCTTATAGTCACGAGGTTCGCCGTAGTGTTCGCCGGTACTGGTTGCGCGGGTGTAGTTCAGGCCGGCGATCACTTTGAAATCATCGTGCAGGTTCAAGCGAGTTGCGGCAAACGCGGTGGTTTTGCGAACTGTAAAATCGGAGAAGGTTTCAGTGCCATTAGCAAAATCGGGGCGCGGAAACTGCCTGTCCCAGACGAATATAGACGGCAACGGAACGCCCACATCCGCTTCCAGCGATGTCATATGGTTTTTACTGCGATTGGCATTGATTCCGAACATGACATCATGCTCGCGACCACCTAATGTATATTTTCCTGTAGTACTGATATCGGCAATCCATTGCTTCTCATATCGATCATACTTGGTTGGATAGGTGGAAAGCCCCAGGCCGGTCGTAGAGTCCGGCACGCCATAGGCCAGGAACTGCTCGGCATCTTGTGTGATCTTGCGATAGGTCAGCGAGCCTTTGGTTTTCCAGCCACCGCCCCAATCGTGGTTCAGTTCGGCAAAAGACGTCTGGTCCGTGGTGTTCCAATACGCCCAATCGGGCGCATAGCTGTCGGACACGTCATAATCAATTGCGCTGCCATCAGAATAGTAAAGCGACAGCGCACCCCACATGGGCGATTTCGCCTTGTTTTTCTGATACGTGTGCCCCAGCGTCAACGTTGTGCGCTCGCCCAGATCTGCATCCACGATCACACCCAGCATGCGTTTTTCCAGGCCGTAGCGATCAAGATGCGAATTACCTTTCTGATATGCGCCAACGAGCCGGCCGCGTACCGAGCCGCTATCGTTCAGCGGCGAAGAGATGTCGACATCCAGCCGACGCGTGGCAAAGGAACTGTACGACAAACCGGCGTTGGCGGAAAATTCGCGCTTGGGACGCTTGCGTATGAAGTTGACGGTTCCCGACGGATTACCGGTATTGGACAGCAGGCCATTGGCGCCTTTGAGCACTTCAACCCGGTCATAAAAAGCCATATCCAGGTCACCAATCTGCTCTTCGGTGGAAAACGGCATTCCCACTCCGTCGACCTGAAAATTGGCAACGTCGTAACCGCGAATAATGTAGTAATTGCGATCCGTTTCCACTTGCTGCACAAATACGCCCGGCACTGCAGAGAGCAAGGACGTTGCATTATCCAGCCGGAAGTCGTCCATTTGAGTACGAGTGACCACATTGATGGTTTGCGGGGTTTCCCGTGGAGACAGGGCCATGCGCGTAGCGCTTGTCGCAACGGGAACGCTATATAGTCCCGTGCCCTCGCTGGTCGCATCATTCACGCTGACCGCATTGATCGGTTGCAGCGTCGCCACCGACGCCGGCGCCCCTGCGCCAGCGGTTGCGGTCTGCGCAATCGCTGGTGCAGCCAGAGCGCTCAGAATAGAAACCAACAGAATATTGGGGACAAACTTGTTGCCGCCCTGGCCAAAACACATCGATGAAACTGCCATAAAAAGCCCTCGTTATCTTGCGATTATAAAGTCAAATGATAACGATTTTTATTTATGTTTGCAATTAAATGTTAATTTAAACGTTCAGGCTTTGATGTTTTATGACAATTGAAATATTGAGAATGGCCACACGCCGGGGCTGGCAATCGTAGTGACGGCAATTTCCTGTCCCGGGCATGTTTTGTTGCTATTGACACACTTTCTTTCGATCAAACGATCGCAAACAACGTCAACTATGATGCTGCAGCGTTTGGACCCGCCCGCAACAACCGCAGTCCATTGGCCACCACCAGCAAACTGGCGCCCACATCGGCAAAGACGGCAAGCCACATGGAACCCAGTCCCAATAAAACCAGAATCAGGAATACCGCCTTGATGCCGAGGGCCAGGCTGATGTTCTGCACCAGTACTCGCCGCGTGTGGCGCGACAGTCTGAGGAACGCCGGAATTTTAAGCAGATTGTCGTCCATCAGCGCCACGTCCGCGGTTTCGATTGCCGTATCGGAACCCATCGCGCCCATTGCGAAGCCAATATCGGCTTGTGCGAGCGCCGGGGCATCGTTCATGCCATCGCCGACCATACCGACCACCTTGTGGCCGTCTTGTTGCAATTTCTGCACCACTTGCTGTTTTTCCTGAGGCAGCAACTGGGCCTGCGCCTGCGTCACGCCGCTGGTTTTGGCGATAGCGTCAACGACCGACTGATGGTCGCCCGACAGCATTACCGTGCTGACCCCTAACTGGTGCAATTGCTCAATCGCCTTGACGCTGCTGTCTTTGATTTTGTCGGCTGCGGTAAACAATACGCAGGCAGCACGCGTACTCATGAGCAATACAACGCTTTGTCCACTGTTTTGCGCAGCCGTTACGCTGTCCTGTACCGCCGCGGTCATGACGCCCAACTCTTGCGCCCACACGGCACTGCCCAGATACCAGCGTTCGCCGCCAATCGTCCCCTGTACACCCCGCCCGGCCACGGCGACGAAATCATCCACGGTCATGGCAGTCACGCCGGCCCCTGGCGCCTGTGCGATCGCGCGGGAGACGGGATGATCGGAGCGCGCGGCAAGACTGACCGCAATGCGCTGAAGTTCTTCAACGGATCGCTCCTGAGCCAGCGGCGTCATGCCTGTCTGCACAGGTTGGCCTTGCGTGATCGTACCGGTCTTGTCCAGCGCCAGCCAACGCATACGATGACCCTGCTCCAGATAGACCCCGCCCTTGATCAGGATCCCCATGCGGGCCGCTGCAGTCAGGCCACTCACAACGGTGACCGGCGTCGAAATGACAAGCGCGCACGGGCAGGCAATAATCAACACGACCAGCGCCTGATAAATCCACGCCAGCCACGCCCCGCCAAAAAAGACCGGCGGAATGACGGCAAGCAAAATGGCCAATACCACCACGGCCGGCGTGTAATAGCGCGAGAACGTGTCGACAAAACGCTGCGTTGGCGCCTTGACCGCCTGAGCTTCTTCGATCTGGGTGATGATGCGCGCCAGCGTTGTGCTGTCGGCTGCCGCAGTCACCTCAATTTCTATTTCACCTGCTTCGTTAACCGTGCCCGCGAACACCGCATCTCCCGATTGCTTGTCTACTGGTACGCTTTCGCCGGTGATCGGCGCCTGGTTCACGGTTGTCACGCCGCGAACGATACGACCGTCCAGGCCGATGCGTTCACCCGGCGCAATACGCACACGATGGCCGACAGCCACTTGCGCGACTTCCTGCTTCTGCCATTGTCCATTGAGTTGTACCGTCACCGTTTCTGGCGCCAGGTTCATCAGTCCGGCTACGGCCGCACGGGTTCGATCAAGGGATTTCGCCTCGATCCATTCGGATAGCGTAAACAGCACCATGACCATGGCGGCTTCAGGCCACTGTCCGATCAGCAAGGCGCAGGTGACTGCAATACTCATGAGCGCATTGATGTTCAGATCACCATAGCGCAGCGCCACCAGGCCTTTGCGATACGTGGCGGTGCCAGCCAGGGCGACGGCGGCAACCGCACATACAATCGTCAGCCAGGCTGGGCCACTGAACCAGTGGACCAGCTCCGACGCCAGCGCCAGCACCCCACCCAACGCCAGATGCCACCAGGCAGGCAGTATGCCGCCTGCAATATTGGGCGAGACTTCGCCTGCCGTCTGCGACCGCTGTGTATTGCCGCTACGCCCGTGAGCGTGTTGCGCCTGGTCGTGATCCTCTGCGCCGTGGACATGCTGGTGCTGATGATCATGCGCAGCATGGGCGCCGTGCGTGCCATGCTGAAGGCCGGCGCCATGGTCGGCCTGGCCTGCCGCCGTGTCATGCGAATGCCCGCAGCAGCCGGTGTTAGCCACTGCCCTGGCAGACACGGGCTTGCCGTCATGCAGCTCCGGTGTGAAGCCGATTTTGCGGATTGCCTGCATGATCTCATCCAGTATGGCTGGATCATGCGTCACAGACAGGACGCGGGACATAAGATTGAACCTGAGGCCCGTTACCCCTGGTTTTTTCTCCAACGCCTTACGTAAAAGTCGCTCCTCGGTTGGGCAGTCCATTTGCTCAATTCGGATGGCGGTCACACGGATTTGCTGTTCTGACATGCTTGAACTCCAATTACATCGTATAATGACATTTAAAACCCTGAAGTAACTTCAGAGTCAAGGCATTTAATGAACAGGACAGGAAAAAAGATGAAAATCGGAGAATTGGCCCGTTTGCAGGGCTGCACCCCTGAGACCATCCGTTTTTATGAAAAAGCCGGCCTGCTGCCCGCACCTGTCAGAACAGAGGGCAATTACCGGCATTATGATAATGAACATGTACAGCGCTTGCGTTTTATCCGCAACTGCCGGATTCTGGATATGTCTCACGATGAAATCCGCACTTTGCTGCAGGCGCAGGATGTGACGCCGGATGATTGCCGGCCAATCAATCAATCCATCGACGCGCATATTGAACACGTGGAAACGCGCATACGCGAACTGAGCCAGTTGAAAGCACAACTGGCTTCACTGCGGCAACGCTGCACCGGCCCTCATGATGTCAAAAACTGCGGTATCTTTCTGGAACTGCAGAGTGCAGACATGGTAGACCCGCATGTACATGGCCACACGCATCTGTGAGATCCAGGGCCATCAATAATATAAGCCTGTTGGCACGCCAGCATGGCTGTTTGCGCACCCCTTCCGGTGTTATAGGCAGCCAAGCGCCCTGCCCCTTTCCTGCTTTGTCAGACGCCGGGCACCATCAGAAACTGCGCCTCTGAGACAGGGTCGCGAATCGCTTTGGCCGCTTGGTACTGCGCTGAATCATAAAACGCTCTGGCAGATTGTTCATCAGGAAACTCCACCACCACGACCCGCTGCTGCTCCTGGGGGCCTTCCAGGGTAACCGGCGATGGACAACGCACCAGAAACCGTCCGCCGAAGGCAGCGACGATATCCGGTGTGACGGCAGTGTAGGCTGCATAGCCTTCGGGGTCATTGACTTTTACCCGGACAATCAGATAATGCGACATTTGTTTGTGTGCTCCTCAGAATGATCGGGCAAGACAGCCTACCCGTTCCGGTCATACTATAGCTGGTAGAAGAACGAACCGGCGTAACAATACTTGAAAGTACTTGAATGCACATGCATCGCCAGCTGCACCAGAGGCGGGGCTGGGGCGCGGGCCACATAAGCCCACCATGCCAAAAAGCCCAATGCCAGAAACGAAGCGCCCCGCACAAGGCGGGGCGGCGCAATGGATTCACCTATCCATATTATCAAACATTGTTTTAAACATCGCGCATGCTGATATTACCGATTTATGGAAAATCGCATTATCCGGGATAACCCGCAGTTTGGTTAAAAATAGTCAAGAGCGAGTTGCCGCAAGGCAAACAGCGCCCGGCAGAATCGACCGATCGAACCCTGCGGGGCGCTGTTTTCAGGCAGACACGAAGCCGGCGGGCCAAAGCTCGCCAGGCGGCGATGCCAACGTTAACCGAAACGGCCAGTGATATAGTCTTCGGTTTCCTTGCGTTTTGGCTTGACGAACATCTGTTCCGTTTCGCCGAACTCCATCAATTCACCCAAGTACATATACGCGGTATAGTCCGAACAACGTGCTGCCTGCTGCATATTATGGGTCACGATGGCGACCGTATAGTCTTTTTTCAATTCGGTGATCAGTTCCTCGATCTTGACGGTAGAAATCGGATCCAGCGCGGAACATGGTTCATCCAGCAACAATACTTCAGGTTTGATGGCGACCCCACGAGCAATACACAGGCGCTGCTGCTGGCCTCCGGACAGGCCGTTGCCGCTCTGACCAAGCTTGTCTTTTACTTCATTCCACAGGGCCGCTTTAGTCAGGGCCCATTCCACCCTTTCATCCATTGCCGCCTTGGATAAACGCTCGAACAGCTTGACGCCGAAGGCCACATTATCATAAATGCTCATTGGAAAAGGCGTAGGTTTCTGAAATACCATACCAACCTTGGCACGCAACAGAGAAATATCCTGCGACGAAGTCAGCAGATTCTCGCCATCCATGTTGATTTCGCCTTCGGCACGCTGGCCGGGATAAAGCTCATACATGCGATTGAACGTGCGCAGCAGCGTAGATTTGCCACATCCGGACGGGCCGATAAACGCGGTAACCTTATTTTTCGCGATCCGTATGTTCACGTCTTTGATAGCGTGAAATTTTCCATAATAGAAGTTCAGATTCTTGACTTCAATCTTTGTCTGGTCAATCGTAACCAAGTTTTCCATGTGTGTCTTCCTGACGAATACTTTAATTTAAGGATCGCTGACTATTGTTTGCGAAACAAGTTACGGGCGAGAATATTAAGCGCCAGCACCAGCAATGTGATGAGGGTGGCGCCGGCCCACGCCAACTCATTCCAGTCCTTGAACGGACTGGCAGCATATTGATAGATCACGACCGGCAGATTGGCCATGGGCGCATTCATGTTCCAGCTGGTGAACTGATTGGATAGCGCAGTAAACAACAGCGGTGCGGTCTCACCGGCAATACGGGCGACAGCCAGCAAAACGCCCGTCAGAATTCCGGACATGGCCGCTTTATAACATACCAGCGTAATGACCCGCCACTTTGGACAGCCCAGCGCAGACGCGGCCTCGCGCAGGCTGTTGGGCACCAGCGCCAGCATATTGTCCGTGGTACGCACCACCACAGGAATGACCAGGATGGCCAGCGCAAAGGAACCAGCCCAGCCCGAATAATGCCCGGAATTGGCAACCACGATGGCATAAATAAACAGACCGATAACGATGGAAGGCGCGGAGAGCAGCACGTCGTTCAAAAAGCGGGTCGCCGGCGCCAGCCAGCCCCGCTGTCCATACTCAGCCAAATAGGTACCTGCCAGAATGCCGATGGGCGTGCCGATAGCGGTACCTACCGCAGACATTAATACGGACCCGATCAGTGCATTGGCCAGTCCGCCGGACTCGCCCGGCCCTGGTGTTTTTTCAGTAAACAGCGAAAGAGAGAGCGAACCACCGCCCTTCACAGCCAGCGTAAATAGAATCCAGACCAGCCAGAATAGTCCGAAAAGCAGGGCTGCCGACGATAAGGCAAGCATGACCTTGTTGCGCATATGGCGGCGGCGGTAGATCCAGTTGCCGGGATGAATGGCCGAATTGGCCTGTGGTGTTGTTGCAGTCGTTGTATTCATGATTTCTCTTTTGAGCCCCACAATCAGGATTTTTTGCCTTCGGCCGCTGACAATCGCGCCAGCATGAGGCGCGAGGCCATCAACACTAACGTGGTGATCAGGAACAGGATCAGGCCCAATTCAATCAGGGAAGATTTCTGCAGACCGCCTGCTTCATTGAACTCATTGGCAATGGCCGAAGCGATCGAGTTGGACGGATCGAAAACACTGCCCGGCAAGCGAAATGAGTTACCGATCACAAACGTGACAGCCATGGTTTCACCCAATGCCCGGCCAAGACCCAGCATGATGCCGCCGATCACGCCGGTTTTGGTATAGGGCAGCACGACCCGCCACATGACTTCCCAGGTGGTGGACCCCAGGCCATAGGCAGACTCCTTGAGCATGGGTGGAACCACTTCAAATACGTCACGCATGACCGACGCAATATAGGGAATGACCATAATGGACAGCACCAGGCCGGCCGTAAACAGGCCGATACCAAAGGGCGCCCCCTGGAAAAACTGTCCGACAAAAGGCATGCCGCCCAGCACATTGATCAGCGTGGGTTGGACGTATTGTTGGAAGATGGGGACAAACACGAACAAACCCCACATGCCGTAAATAATAGACGGTATGGCCGCCAGCAGCTCAACGGCAGTGCCCAGCGGGCGACGCAGCCAGGTCGGGGCCAGTTCGGTGAGGAACATGGCAATGCCGAAAGACACCGGCACAGCAATAATAAGGGCGACAAAGGCGGTAATCAGCGTGCCAATGATGGGTACAACCGCGCCGTAAACGTCATTGACAGGATCCCAGTCATTTGTCCATAAGAAAGCCGCACCATACTTGAACAATGTTTCCTGACTTCCATACAACAGTGAAACCATGATGGCCGCAAGCAGCATGAATACGAAAAAGGCAAAAAAACGTGCCACATTCTTGAACAACATGTCGGCAAACGCGTTGCTCTTGGCCGGTGTTGGAGGAAGTTGTGTTTGCATAGTCTGGATGGCGGACCGGGTAGGCTCGGCCCCTGTTGTCGTTATCGAAACGCTCATTGTAAACCCGTCTTGCTGTTCGTAAAAAACATGGCGGCTTAAATGATTAAGTCGCCATGTTTTGTTCAGAGGGTCAAGTCCTGACAGACCTGATTATTTCCAAACCGCCTGACCATCTGCGGTTTTGATCTCGGCAGCCCAGGCTGCACGGACTTCTTTGGTGACAGCGTCTGGCAGCGGTACATAATCGATTTCAGCAGCGGCTTTCGCGCCGTTTTTGAATGCCCAGTCAAAGAAAGACAACACAGCCTTGGTCTGTTCTGGCTTGTCGGCTTTCTTGTGCACCAGAATAAAGGTTGCTGCCGTAACAGGCCAGGAGTCAGCGCCAGGCTCTTCAGTCAGCACCACGCCCATGCCCGGCGCGCTTTTCCAGTCGGCGTTGGCAGCAGCGGCAGCAAACGCTTTCTGTTCAGGCTGAACGAAGTTGCCGTCTTTGTTTTTCAGCTGAGTCCAGGAAAGATTATTCTGCTTGGCATATGCATACTCAACATAGCCGATAGCGTTTTTGAGCTGGCCCACATAAGCAGCGACGCCTTCGTTACCCTTGCCGCCCTGGCCTGTAGGCCATTTGACCGCCTTGCCTTCACCCACTTTTTCTTTCCACTCGGCAGACACTTTGGACAAATAGTTGGTCCAGCCAAATGTCGTCCCTGAACCGTCCGAACGGTGGACAACGATAATGGCCGCGTCCGGCAAGGTAACGCCGGGATTCAGAGAAGTGATCGCCTGATCGTTCCACTTGGTGATTTTACCCAGGAAAATATCAGCCAGGACAGGGCCTGTCAATTTCAGTTGGCCTGGCTTGATGCCATCGATATTAACAACGGCCACCGTGCCGCCAATGACCGCCGGGAACTGCAGCAGACCGTTTTCAGACAATTTCTTTTCGTTCAATGGGTCGTCAGACGCGCCGAAATCTACTGTTTTGGCGATAATTTGTTGCTGGCCGCCACCTGAACCGATAGATTGGTAATTGATTTTATTACCGGTCTCAGCTGCGTACAGGGATGCCCATTTGGCATAAACAGGGTATGGAAAAGAAGCGCCCGCGCCAGTCACATTGGCGGCATGTGCGGCGAAAGTCGCAGTCGACAGCGCGATGGCGACAGAGACGCTTTTAAGTGCATGTTTGAACATGTATATTCCTTAAGACGTTAAAGAGGTAACAAAATACGAACCGTGGTGTCCATGCCGAGTATAGTAAAACGGTTATATGACAGGATAGTGACAAATATAAGGCAGTTTTTTTCCGCCCTTGGGAGAAACACCTGAAATACCTTGTTTATTTATTATTATCAATAAGTTAGTTATAAATTTTTGTGACAAAACCGTGTCAAAAAGCCCCTAATTCAGCAAGAAAAACGCGGATGGCGCACAACAGGTTGCAAGCGTGTGTCATCCTTTGTCATGTTACAAACTGCCGTTGACGCATCCGCAGCTGTCTGCTTTTTGCGGCTCGTTTTCTGTATCTTGCGCCATGCAAAAATACCGGGCGGATCCTGGCTGGCGATCCGCCCTGCCCCAGGCCGCAGGTGCGGTTGATTCGCGTGTACCGGTCGATGACAGGCGCCGCGCGCGTTTCCAGCCAGGCGCCGCTCGTCTTACATTGCTACCCCAAGCTGAAAATAGCGCCAACGATATCCTCCCACCGCTCTGTGTTTCCGGAAGTCGCTGCCCGGACGATCGTTTGCGGCTGTATGCCACAGGCTGCGCCGCCGCCCGACGGAACGCCAGGGCGGCATCACCGACGGACGACCCAGCGCCTGCCTGGGTTACCGCAACGCCATGCCATCACGGGCATTTGGCCCCGATACGGAACGATGCGCGCAAGCCCTGCCTATGCGCGCACGCATTCAGCCGGCCTTGCCAAGCAGATTCATCAGGTATTGGTGAATATTGAATGGCTCCCGGCGATTTTTTATCCGCTCATACTCGCCGCTGGGTTTCTGCTCCCAAGACAACACATTGTCCTTCAATGGAAAAATAAAGGACTCGTTGATGACGCGTTTTTTCAGAACCGGGTTCAGGATGGGGAAAGCGACTTCTACGCGTCGGAAAAAATTGCGCGCCATCCAGTCGGCGGAAGATAGGTAAATCTGCTCCTGGCCGCCCGCGTGAAAATAAAACACACGCGAATGTTCCAGGAAACGACCGACGATGGAACGTACCCGAATATTGTCCGACAGGCCCGGGACGCCCGAACGCAACGCACACACGCCCCGCACAATCAGTTCAATCCGAACGCCGGCCTGGCTGGCCTTGTACAGGGCATTGATCACCTCGACTTCCAGCAAAGAATTCATCTTCGCCATGATCACGGCCTTTTTTCCAGCCTGCGCCTGTTCGGTTTCTGCCTGAATCAGCTTGAGCACCCGATCGTGCAAAGTAAACGGCGATTGCAGGAGCAATTTAAGCGGACGACGGGCCCCCAGGCCTGTGAGCAGGGAGAAAACCCGATCCATATCATTGGTCAAATCGGGATTGGCTGTGAGCAGACCAAAATCAGTATAGAGCCTTGCCGTGCGCGGATGATAATTTCCTGTACCCAGGTGTCCGTAGCGAACGATTTTCCTGCCCTCCCTGCGCAAAACCAGCAGCATTTTGGCATGTGTCTTATGCCCGACAACACCGTAGACGACGTGTGCGCCCACCTCTTCCAGCTTGGCCGCCCAGTTGATATTGGTCTGTTCGTCAAAGCGGGCCATCAGCTCCACGACGACCGTGACTTCCTTGCCTGCCTTGGCGGCAGCCAGCAACAGGCCCATCAGTTCGGAATCTTCGCCGGTACGGTAAATGGTCTGCTTGATCGCCACCACCTGGGGATCCAGTGCAGCCGACGTCAGAAAATCAATCACCGGCTTAAATGACTGGTATGGATGGTGCAACAGCAGATCCTCACGGGCGATTGCATCAAACATTTCTGCCGGATTGTCGTTCATGGAATCGAACGGGGCCGGCAGACGGGCACGGTAGCTGGGGAACACCAGTTGCGGGTCGGCGTCAATATCGCACAGCGGCATCAGGCGCGTCATATTGACACTGCCGTGGGTGCGATACGTATCCTTGGGGCCCAGCGCGAATTCACGCTGCAGAAAATGTTCGAGCTCGACCGGCGTGTCTTCAGAAATCTCCAACCGAACCGCCGCCCCGAAGTTGCGTTGCGATAGTTCCCCTTGCAGCGCCTGCCGCAAGTTGGTCACCTCGTCTTCATCGACAAACAGGTCGCTGTTGCGCGTGACACGCCATTGATACAGGCCCTTGACCTCCATGCCTGGGAACAGTTCGCCGGAAAACTGCTGCATCAACGATGACAGCAGCGTATAGCAATGACGATGCCCGCATACTGATTCGGGGATTTCAAGCAAACGGGGCAAGGCACGCGGCGCCTGCACAATGGCGATGGACGCACGCCGGCCAAATGCATCTTCGCCACTGAGCGAGACGATAAAGTTCAGGCTCTTATTGTAGACACGCGGAAACGGATGTGCAGGATCAAGGCCGATAGGCGTGAGCAGGGGCAGCACTTCGTTCAGAAACACATCGCGCGCCCATGCGGAAATGGCTTCCGTGTATTCCCGGGGAGCCAGCACCGAGACGCCCCGCTTGCGCAGCGCGGGAAAAATATCCTTATGAAGTAGCGCATACTGGCGATCAACCAATTCGTGCACGCGCTGCTGCACCAGTTCGAAAGCCGCCGAAGGCGTCAGGCCGTCATCGCCCGGAACGTTGGGAAACTGCCGTTCCTGTTCTTTCAGACTGGATATGCGGATTTCGAAAAACTCATCCAGATTGGAGCTGACAATGCACAGGTAGCGCAGGCGCTCCAGGAGCGGATTGGCCTGGTTCACCGCCATGCCCAGCACCCGTTCATTGAATTTTAGCAAAGACAGCTCTCGATTGAGCAGCGTGACCGAGTCAGAAGCAGGGGCTGAAACGGGGACAAAATTGGTATCGGACATGAAGGCAGTTGTTATGTATTTCAGGCTTGGGGAAAGAAACAGTTCTTATACTCTCACAATATAACAAATTAATGACAAATAAAAATCCTGTCGGCAATTGCCCTTATTTCGCTCACTGCTGCACCTTTTTTACTAAAATGGCGTTTCCCTTACCTATCAGATACACCATGGACCAATTACTTGCCGCCGTAGACCTGGGCTCCAACAGTTTTCGCCTGTCCATTGCAAGAATTGTCCAGAATGATCATTCTGTGCAGATTTATGCAACAGATCGCCTCAAGGAAACGGTCCGGCTTGCTGCCGGCCTGAACGCCGACCGCGTGCTGGACGAAGATGCAATCCAGCGCGCCATTGCCGTACTATCCCGCTTTGGCGAGCGGTTGGAAAATTTTCCCGCCGGCCGTGTCCGTGCGGTGGCAACCAATACTTTTCGCGTCGCGCGCAATGTGGCCGAGTTTCTGCCCCGGGCCGAAGCGGCGCTGGGTTATCCGATAGAGGTGATTTCGGGCCAGGAAGAAGCCCGTCTGGTCTACTCTGGCGTTGTTCACGAACTGCCGCCTTCGACCAAACAGCGCTTTGTCGTGGATATCGGCGGTGGCTCCACTGAATTTATTATCGGGCGGGAGCTTGAACCGCTGATCATGAAATCCCTGGCGATGGGCTGCGTCAGCTACACCAAAGCGTTTTTCCCCGGGGGCAAGGTCACTGAAGAAGGATTTGTGCAGGCAGAGATAGCAGCAAGAAAGGAAATTGAAATTATTTCCAGACAGTATCGGCATCTGGGCTGGGATGAAGCCTTCGGCTCTTCGGGTACAGCCAAGGCGCTGGTTGCGACGCTGGAGGAATCGGGTTTTTCCGAGAAAGGCATTACGCTGGACGGCATGCAAAAACTGAAAAAAGTGCTGATCCGTCACGGCAGCGCCCAGGCACCGGAATTGCGCGGTCTGAAACTGGATCGCATGGAAGTGCTGCCTGCCGGCCTGTCCATCATGATGGCCATTTTCAGTGAATTACAGGTCAAACAGATGTTCCAGGGGGATGGCGCGCTGCGAGTTGGCGTCTTGTACGATATGCTGGGCCGCGATAGCTCTCATGACAAACGTGATGAGACGGCGGGCGTCTTCATGAAACGCTACCATATTGACAGCCGGCAGGCCGCACGCGTGAAAAAGCAGGCCCTGGCATTCTTTGATTCAATACTGGCTGATGAAACAGCAGCGGATGACCTGCGACGCTACCTGAGCTGGGCCTGCGACTTGCACGAAACCGGCCTGAGCATTTCGCAGAATAATTATCACAAACACACCGCCTATGTCATGGCCAACGCCGACATGCCCGGGTTTTCCGAAGCTGAGCAGGAGCTGCTCTCTTTTCTCACCCTGGGACACCAAGGCAAACTGGACAAACTACTGCCCGAGAAACCCAGCCGCGTCAAATGGCTGCTTACCCTGTGCCTGAGACTGGCCGTGGTCTTCATGCGCCGCCGCCAGCCGGTCACCTCGCTACCGGTTTCTCTGGAGACAGACGATCAGAAGCTGCGTTTGCGCGTGGGAAAGAAATGGCTTGAAGACCATCCGCTGACCCGGTATACGCTGACCCTGGAAGCCGCCGAATGGAAAAAAGCAGG
>DATGQC010000094.1:0-10400 GCA_035304425.1 Advenella sp. | reverse complement strand
CAGTTGTTTGCCGTAGGCGACAGCACGGCGAATGCGCTGGGAGGCGACAGTAAGTTTGATCCGGAGACCGGCAAGGTCATTGCTGGCCTGAAAGTAGGTGGCAAGCTTTTCAACAACGTAAATTCAGCCTTGGATGCGATCAACACAAATGTTGGCGTTGTGGCCCGCGGTTGGGAAATCGCGGACTCGCAAGGTGTTATCGGATCGGTATCTGCAGGCTCGCAAGTGCGCTTCGTTGCCGGTAATGAACACACTAATGTTACTGTGCAACAGAACAATGGCGTATCTACGGTCAGCGTGTCTTCAGCTGCTTCACCGTTGCAGTACACTTCGACCGCCAATGCAGACGGAACGAATGTTCCAGTTGCCAATCCGTTTGAAAAGTCCAATTCTGTTACCCTGGTTGGCGCGGATGCATCGGCTCCGGTTAACGTCAATAATGTCGCCAAAGCAACGCTTTCTGCAGATAGTTTGCAGGCCGTTAATGGTCAACAGTTATATGGGCTGGGACAGAGTATTGCCAGCACATTAGGCGGCGATACCCGGTTCAATGCCGAAAAGGGGACGCTTGAAACAACCTTTAACGTTGGAGCCAAGACGTACACCAACGTGGCGGATGCATTGAACAATATTGGCCAGACAGCCGGTCGTGGTTGGCAGTTGCAGGTCAATGGCGATGCAGAACAAAACGTGGCTTCCGGCGGAACAGTAGGTTTGAATCAGGGCGCCAATATTCAGCTGGAGCGTAACGGAAACCAGATTACCATCGCCACCGCGCCGAACGTCACATTCGACTCGGTCAACGCTGGTAAGGTTGAAGGCGATACGATCTCTGCGAAATCATATCTGGGCGTCATAGATGGCCCAAGGATGACGCAGCAGGGTATTGATGCTGCTGGCAAGCCAATCACCAATGTACAAGCCGGTGAAATCGCAGAGGGCAGCACCGATGCTGTGAACGGCGGGCAAATCTATAACCTTGCCGGTAAGACAGCGGCGGCGATCAATAATCTGCAAGGCAATTTGGACCGTGTCGCAAAAGACGCTAACGCCGGCAGTGCCACCGCAGGCGCCATGGCTAATCTGCCGCAAGCCTATCTGCCAGGCAAGAGCATGTTTGCCCTGGCGACCGCCCGATACGTTGGTCAGCAAGGTTTTGCTGCTGGTTTATCCACGGTATCCGATAACGGTAAGTGGATTATCAAGGGTAGCGTAAGCGGCAATACACGTGGAAAAACCATGGTCGGCGCCGGTGTAGGCTATCAGTGGTAATTCGATAAGTCCTGAGGTACAGCCCCGTTTTTTTCCGGGGCTGTACTGTATACAGATAGATGGATGATTTTCAGATGACAATGAGATATTCAATAAACAAAAGCGTAGTTGCTGCAACAGTGGCGGTTGCCAGTTTATTTCTGGGCGGATGTTCCTCGCTAAGTAAAGTCGCAGCTGACGGTACAACAGAAAAGCCCGTGTTTCCCGATCCACGGAAAGTAACTTTCAATAATGATCAGGGTACATTTCCAAATCGAGATTCCTTGAAACTGGTCAAGGCAGGAATGACCAAAGACCAGTTGTACCACCTGCTGGGACGTCCACATTTCCAGGAAGGATTCTTCGGGGTGCGAGAGTGGGACTATCTATTCCATTTCCGTACTCCTAAAAACGGCAAAAACTACGTAACAACCTGCCAATTCAAAGTGTTGTTCGACAAGCGTTATCGCGCGCAGCAATTCTTTATGCGACCGGTAGGCGAGCCTAATGGTATATGTACGTTCGGCGATAACGTTGAAGTACGCCAATTCGATTTGGCCGCAGACGGCGTATTTGCTTTCGGCAAGTCTGATCTGAAAAACCTGACTGCTTCCGGCAAGAAAAAATTGCAGAATTTGGCCCGCAATATTGACCAGTTTGGTGCGATAGAGTCTATCGAAATAACGGGCTATACCGATACGCTCGGTTCAGAATCCTACAATCGAAGCCTTTCCGAACAGCGCGCGTCGACGGTCAAGCAATATCTGGGGATGCTGGGTATTCCTTTTAGCGTGATGAATGCCCGTGGAGCAGGCGAAACTGCCGCGTTTGCGCAATGTAACGAGCGGATGGAAAAAGCAGCTCTGATTGATTGCCTGGCTCCGAATCGTCGGGTAACCATCAAAGTAAAAGGCGTTGGGAAACCATCGGCCCCCAGATAGCCACGAATCGCGCGAGTAGACCATGGTTCGCTCACGCGATCATATTAAAGCAATGGAAGTTGGCAGGTAGCCGGTCTCGGTCTACAAGTGGGGCGCCAGGCTTGTAACCGAGTACGCGAGTATTGAATGGCTCAAGCAGAGGAAGCCGCCTGGGCCCATTAGGCCGGCAAAGAGCAAAAAGGCTGGATTGCAAAGGTATCGCAATTCAGCCTTTTTTTCATTTACGGTATTGCTGTAAATGTTTACCTGTTCGAGCCATATCCTGCTGACGAGCTGTGCTTGTGATTTTTCTCTTTTGTTTGCTGATGGCAAGATACGTATCGGCCCTCTGAGTCTGCCCGCTACAACGCGGCAGACTCGCCCCGAGCGCGACCGGATTGAAATATTCGAACGTCCCTGTCGAAAATTTGAACTGGATCAGACCAGACTCGCTACGCTAGACTCAATTCACGTTTTATTTTGTGAGTTGGGGCATTTTATGCTGGATGGTGCGTTAACGGGTATTCGGGTTGTCGACCTGTCGCGAATATTGGCAGGACCCTGGTGTACCCAGAACCTGGCGGATTTGGGGGCAGAGGTCATTAAGGTGGAAAAACCCGGGGTCGGCGATGATACCCGCCAATGGGGGCCGCCTTACCTGCAAGCGGAATCCGGGGAATCGATGTCAGCCTATTTCATGTGCTGTAACCGGAACAAAAAATCAATATGCCTTGATTTTAAACATGCCTCAGACCGGGAAAAACTCCTGGCGCTTATTCGCGGCGCCGATGTTCTGGTTGAAAACTATCGGGTTGGCACCCTGAAACAATACGGGCTGGATTACGAGAGTATCAGGAAAATCAATCCGCGCCTGGTGTATGCATCAATCACCGGTTATGGCCAGACTGGTCCAAAATCGGCCAGGCCGGGTTACGACTACATATTTCAGGGCCTGGGCGGACTGATGAGTTATACCGGGCATCCTGATGCGGAGCCCGGAGCGGGTCCATTGCGCACTGGTGTTGCTGTTGTCGATATCACAACTGGCATGTATGCCACCTCGGCCATTTTGGCGGCGCTGTTTAAACGTCACGGCTCAGGCCAGGGCGCGTGGCTGGATCTGGCCTTATTCGATGTGGCAGTGGCCATGAATGCGAATCAGGCCGCCAATTATCTTATTTCTGGAGAAAATCCCGCCCGTAGCGGTAACGCGCATCCGAATCTGGCGCCCTATGAGGTATTCAGGGCTAGCGACGACTATCTGATTCTTGCCATTGGCAATGACTCCCAGTTTGCCCGCTTCTGCGCATTTTGTGGTCACGGCGAGCTGGCGGACGATCGGCGTTTTTCGACAAATAGCGAACGCATCCGCAATCTGCCTGCGCTCAGAGCTGTACTGGCAGAGATTCTCATTACCAAACCCAGAAGTTACTGGACGGCAGCACTGGATAAGCTTGGCATTTCCTGGGGAGCCGTCAATACGCTTGACGACGTGTTCGCCGATGAACAGGTTCGCCATCGTCAAATGCTGCAAACCGTTGTACATCCGCGGCTCGGCTCGATTCCATTGGTAAGAAATCCGATGCTTGCACCCGGATCGACATCGGGTTCCATTCCACCGCCTTTGCTGGGCGAGCACACCAGCACGGTACTGGATTAAACCGCAACAAACAGTAAAGGAGACACGCAGTGAAAATATCCATTTTGAAATACAGCTTGTGTACATGCCTGGTGGTGGCAACGGGATCGGCCATGGCTGCTTTCCCTGACAAACCGCTCAAGCTCATCGTTCCCTATGCGCCGGGCGGCACCACAGACCTGATCGGCCGCATCGTTGCTTCCGGGCTTGGCGATGTCCTGGGGCAGCCTGTCGTGATTCTCAACAAGCCCGGTGCAGGCGGGGCGATCGGCAGTGCGGCGGCAAGCCGTGAGGCGCCCGATGGCTATACGCTGGTGATGGCGGTGGAAAGCTCTCATAGTGTGAATCCCAGCGTACAGAAGCAACAGATGTATGATCCGATCAAGGATTTTGCGCCAATCAGCAATCTGGCCAATGTGCCAGGCGTACTGGATATCAAGGCGTCCAGTGATATAAAGACGTTTGATGCGCTGGTAAAGCAATTGAAGGCTAATCCGGACAAGTTCTCATTTGGCTCATCCGGCAACGGGGGATACAGCCATTTGTTCGGTGAACGGTTTCTTAAAGCGACCAATAGCAAAATGCTGCACGTCCCATACAAGGGGTTGGGTCCGGCGCTGACTGATTTATTGGCGGGGCAGATAAATGTGGTATTTGATAACTATCCATCCTCGGCAGGCCAGCTGGAAGCAGGAAAAATTCGTGCGCTTGCCGTGGCGTCACCCACCCGGTTAAAACAGCTGCCAGATACGCCCACCTATGCAGAGGCCGGTTATCCCCAGTTGAATACGCCATCTTGGTTTGGCCTGGCCGCGCCGGCTGGCGTACCGGAGGCGACACTGGATATATTGAACGCTGCAGTGAAAAAGACGCTGGCCGACCCGCAGGTTATTGCTGCGTTGCAAAAACAAGGCGCGATTCCAGCTTATACAAGCCGCCAGGATTTTGCGAGCATAATTCGCGACTCCAACGCGCAGTGGCGGGCCATTGTCAGTGACATTAAATTTGAAAAACTGTGAGATTGAAATGACAACAACAACCGAATACGCACACGCCTCTATGTCGATGGACGAGCAGGGAATAGGCACGCTTTGCATCAAAAACGCCGGTACGCTCAATATACTGGGCACTCCGGTGGTTGCTTCTTTGCTGGCTGCCCTGTCTGACTTGAAAGACAATCCGAGTCTTCGGGTGTTGATTCTGCGTGGGGACGCAGACAAGGCGTTCATCGCCGGTGCAGATATCAAGGAAATGGCAACATTCGATAAAGACCAGGCGATGGCATTCATCGATTTGTTGCGGCAACTATGTGAAGCGGTACGACTGCTTCCTGTGCCGGTCATTGCACGGATTCCGGGCTGGTGCCTGGGCGGCGGCCTGGAGCTGGCGCTGGCGTGTGACCTGCGCATGTGCGCTGCCGGCGCCAATCTGGGGATGCCAGAAGTAAAAGTAGGGATTCCGTCAATTATTCATGCGGCACTGCTGCCGCGACTGATTGGCGGTGCAAAGGCGTCCTGGCTGCTGTTGACTGGCGAAGTGGTAAATGGACAACAGGCGCTGGAAATGGGCCTGGTTGACGCTGCGGTTGCGCTTGAAGAACTGGACGCGCATATAACACAGGTTGCGACTGGCCTGGCCCAATGCGGACAACACGTGCTGGCCCAACAAAAGCGCTTGTTGCGCGAATGGCAAAATGAACCGCTGCAGATCTCAATACAAAACAGCATTCGTGAGTTCGGTGATGCGTTCAATACCGGTGAGCCACAAAAATACATGGGTCAATTTATAAAAGAAAAACAGAAAAGCAAGTCTGCGTAGCTAATGGAACGGCCTGACACCAGGCCTTCTAACATTGTTTTTTCCTTTCGGTTTGAAGTAAGCCAGTACAATAGTATGTTAACTGGCATATTTCAATTGAAAAGGAGCGGCTGTGCGCTACGAATTAAAAGATCTCCGTCTTTTTCTGGCTATCGTGCAAGCGCAGAACCTGTCTATTGGCGCTGAACGCATGCACATGACCGCGTCATCGGCCAGTTACCGGCTTAAAAATCTGGAATATACCGTGGGCAGCGCGTTGTTTTTACGTACACCCAAAGGGATGATACCGACCCCAGCGGGCGAAGTGCTGACCAAGCACGCCAAAAAGTTGCTTGCAGAGGTTGAAACGATGCATGCGGAGTTAAGCCATTATGCAAGTAACTTGCGCGGCAGCATCCGGCTTTTGGCAAATAGCAGCGCCCTGAACAGTTTCATTATCCCCAGTGTGACGCGATTTCTCACGTCAAATGCAGGCATTGACATTGATCTGAAAGAAAAAGAAAGCCAGACAATAAGCCACGCCATCGTAGAGGGCGAGGCCGATATCGGCGTGGGGGCTGATCTTGAACAACTGCCGGGCCTCATGCGTGAACTGTACGCGATTGACCGCCTCGTATGTGCAGTTTCTCTTGACCATCCGCTTGCAGGTGCGAAAATCACCTCTTTTGAAGATGTGCTGGCCTACGATCTGGTCAGTATGGATCGGGGCA
This sequence comes from Advenella sp., assembly GCA_035304425.1. Lineage (GTDB taxonomy): Bacteria > Pseudomonadota > Gammaproteobacteria > Burkholderiales > Burkholderiaceae_B > Advenella. The sequence goes on along the minus strand of DATGQC010000094.1, from coordinate 4,062 downwards.
GCAGCAACTTTCATTTTCTGGCCAATCAGGCACGGCTGACCGGCAGACCGATGAAAACACGGGTGCACGTTCACAATTTCAGTTCAACAATGTACATGGTGGAGTCGGGCGTGGGCGCCGCGATTGTGCCTGCCAGCGTTGTGGCCGAAAGCGAGCGTGGCGGGCGTGTGGTGCCGCTATCCATGAGCGATACATGGGCAGTACGTCATCTCTATTTGGTCAGAACGCTCGCGTCTGAACAAAATGAGCTGGTAAGGGAGTTTGCCCAGATCTTATTGAACGATCCTCAGATCGTGGCTGCGCGTAGTTAATAACCGCAAGGTCTTGTTTGTTGATCGCCGTGTGAACGAAATTGCAGCAATGGGTGGGAGCGCTGTGCGTGATTGCGGCAATTGAATGTGTGTGGTAGCAATTGATAAAAATAACGCTGCGCTATTAGAGAAACAGTGTGCAGGGTTTGTGCTACGGTGCAGCACTGCCTGCGCCTGCTGGCGGATCTTGGCAGTGCTGCGATCCCGGGTAGATGATCATCCGGATTTTATGAAAAATTGCCGGACATGTATGTGTGTTACCAGCGGTGGTGCCCCCGGCCGCGATACCCGCGGTCTCTGTAATCATAGTGGGAATGACGATCAAAATAGCCGTCCCGGTCATACCACCGTCCGCCTCGACCATGATCGTGAACGATACAGCCTGACAGAAGAATGAGTGATAGGAAAATGGCGGTTGTGCTAAGCAGTTTCATGTTTGTACCCCCGAACACAGGTTGTTACCGCTTCGATCATAAGGCAAGACGTGGGCAAACGCTTTTCTAAACAGTTAACGGCATTTCAGTGTGTTACCTCATGAACCGGTCTTCGGATCGGTAGGCTTTCAGTCTGTTTCGGGCGGCATTCATGCTGTTCTTATTGCGATAGTGCGAAGGGGCGCACTTGCGAGAATATCGGCGTCAGTTGCGGAAAACCATTCAATTGCGGTGGGTGGGGATTGGTTGCTCAAGACAGGTTGTCCGCTGACGTGGGCCGCATCGGATTTATTCCAATGCCGCCGATAAGCGATATGATATCTGTAAAATACGCTATTGATCTGCGCAAGCGCTCTCTCATTCACCGTTAGCAGAAACACAATGACCAAGCTTCGATCTTACCAACCTGTCGTGACGCTGCCGTCTGCACCCCTGGATATTATTGGAGACGTTCACGGAGAATATGAAGCGCTCAGGCAACTGTTGTCTCACCTGGGGTATGACGCCTTTGGTCGCCACGCGGCGGGGCGTAAACTGGTCTTTATAGGCGATTTATGTGATCGCGGACCCGATAGCCCTGCAGTAGTCAGGCTGGTGCAAGGCATGGTCAATGCCGGGAATGCCATTTGCATCTTGGGCAATCATGAACTGAATATCTTGCGGGGACTGCGCAAGGATGGCAATAGCTGGTTCTGGAGCGAAACAGCCGATGGCGATGAGAAATTCGGCAAAATGCGCTTCCTTCCCGACGTTGAGCGTCAATCCATGCTGGACTTTTTTGCCAGTCTGCCCATTGTTGCCTGCAACAGCCAATTGCGGGTGGTGCATGCGGCCTGGCATACACCTTCTTTTAATGAAATCGGCTCGCAGGCATTGACTTGCATTGTTGGCTACTTCGACGAACGAGAGCGGCAGATCAACGAAGTTATCCGCAGCGATAGCCGGTTTCAGTATTATGTGGCCGAGCAGAAACAATGGCGCGCGCATATTCGCGACGAGGCGCAAGCCGTCCCTTTTCTAGGCGCAACGGCCTATATGCGCGAACTCAGACAAATGGCCAATCCGATCCGGGTATTGACTTCTGGTGTGGAAACAGCCAATGACGAGACGTTTTTCAGCGGCGGTGAATGGCGTTTCGTGCAACGGGCCCGGTGGTGGGACACGTATACCGATGAGGTGCCCGTTCTGATCGGACACTACTGGCGTAACCCACGGGTCATGCCGGCCAGCGCGCTGTCTCGGGGTCGCGACCTGTTTGCAGGCGTGGCGCCTTACGACTGGCATGGCGCACGCGCGAATGTGTTTTGCGTGGACTATTGCGTCGGCGCCCGTTTCCTGGAACGGTCGGGCGTGTTGGCGCAGGGACAGACCCGGCTTGCCGCCATGCGCTGGCCCGAGCGCACGCTCGTGTTCGATTCGGGTGAGCACGTTGCCACCGGCAATTTTGGCAGGCGGGCGGGCAGGTAGCGGCTGCAAGCTGCTTTATTTGCCCGGAGCAATTCGGGCATACCCCTGTTGAAAATTCATCGAAATAAATGCAATATCTGTGCTATAAAAGATGTGATCACACAACAGACAAGACGGGGCTGCAAGCATGGCAAGCGTGACTACCCGCAGCAGAGCCCGCAGCTTTCTGAGCCCGCAGCTCAGAGACATCAGGTAGTTTGAAACAACAAACATATCGAGACAACAAGCGTATTCATTCCTGGAGGAGGGAACAATGGCCGCTGTAAAACGTAGGAGTTTTCTGAAGTCGATATCCGCTGTTACGGCGGCATCCGCTTTCGGGTTGAGCTATTCAGAGGTGATCCTGGCGCGTCGCGCCGATTTTCGGCTCAAGTTCGCCAATAACCTGCCGGTGTCCCACCCCCTGAATATCCGTGCCAAGCAGATGGTTGAAGCGGTCAAGAAAGAAACCGATGGCGCAGTCGATATTCGTGTATATCCAAGCAGCCAACTGGGTAACGATACCGATACACTCTCCCAGATTCGTGCCGGCGCTGTCGACTTTTTTACCCTCTCGCCCATTATCATGGGTACGCTTATTTCCAAAACGCAGATTTCCGGTATCGGTTTTGGCTTCAAGGATTACGACCAGGTCTGGAAGGCCATGGATGGCGAGCTGGGCGCTGCCGTGCGCGAAGAAATCGAGAAGGGCTCAAACCTGACTGCTTTTGACAAAATCTGGGATAACGGTTTCAGGATCATTACTACCAGCTCCAAACCGGTTAAGACACCAGATGATCTGACCAGTGTCAAACTGCGTGTGCCGCCGAGCCCGTTGTGGACATCCATGTTCAAAAGCCTGGGCGCTTCGCCAACCACCATCAACTTTGCCGAAACTTATTCAGCACTGCAGACCCATATCGCCGACGGACAGGAAAACCCCATCACGTTGATAGAGACGGCCAAGCTGTACGAAGTGCAGAAATATGCCTCGCTTACCAATCATATGTGGGACGGATTCTGGTTCCTGGCCAACCGGGACAATCTGGCCAAGGTACCCAAAGATATTCAGGACGTGATCCGCAAGCATGTCATGGACGCCAGCCTGAAAGAGCGGGACGATCTGGCCAAATTGAGCTTGACCGTCAAACAGACGCTGGAAGGCAAGGGCATGGCCTTTAACGAGGTGGACACCAACGCTTTCCGCGGCAAACTGAAGGACGCCGGTTTTTATGAAGAATGGAAGAAAGCCTTTGGTGATCCGCTTTGGTCAAAACTGGAGCAATTTACCGGAGCGCTGTCTTGAATGTAAGTATTGCCAGCCAGTCGGCTGGCGTCAATACCCATATGCTTTCCAGAAGTGTCGTCGCCATCAAGGCCGCAGTGATGCGGTTAGTCGGTTTGCTGGCTGTCGCGATGCTGGTGTTTGAATCTGCATTGCTGTTTACCGGTGTGGTGTTTCGCTATTTCCTGCATAAGCCTATCATCTGGTCTGATGAACTGGCGCAGTCTGTATTTATCTGGTTGTGCATGTTCGGCGCCGCACTGGCGCTGGACCGGCATGAGCATATGCGGCTGACCGCCGTGGTGGCACGCTTCTCCAGACGGACTCAAAACTGGTTTGAAACGCTGGGCCTGGTAATTATTCTGGTGTTTGCTGCTTACCTGATCGGGCCCGGCTTTCATCATGCCGGCGGTCAGATGGTCGTTACTTCGCCGGCGCTCAATATTCCAGACGGGTATCGGGCGCTTGCGATCCCGGTGGGCATGTGTCTGTTTGCTTTTATCGCCCTTAGTCATTTGCTGGCGCATTCGCGCTGGCAGGACATTATCTCTGCCGCGGCCGTTGTTGCCGTGGTGGGCTATGCACT
>DATGQC010000093.1:0-2720 GCA_035304425.1 Advenella sp. | reverse complement strand
CGTCGTTTTTTCGTCAAGGGGATACCGGCCCTGTTGCGCTTGACGCCCGACATGAACTCGTTGGTCGCGGTGGGCACGACGGCCGCCTATCTGTATTCTGTGGTGGCGACATTTGTTCCTGCCTGGCTGCCCAGCGGCACGGTGAATGTTTACTACGAAGCAGCGGCAGTGATTGTCGCGCTGGTGCTGCTTGGACGCTACCTTGAGGCCAAGGCCAAGGGCAACACATCGGAGGCCATCAAGCGGCTGGCCGGATTGCGCGCAAAAACGGCCCGGGTACGGCGTGGCGAACAGGTGAGCGAAATCGCCATCGAAGAGGTCATTGTGGGCGATCTGATCGAACTGCGTCCGGGCGAGCGCATTCCGGTTGATGGCGAGGTAACCGATGGCAATAGTTTTGTAGATGAATCGATGATCAGCGGCGAGCCGATGCCGGTGGAAAAAACGCCTGGCGCAACTGTGGTGGCAGGTACGGTCAATCAGAACGGCGCCTTGAATGTGCGCGCCACGGGTGTCGGCGCCGATACCGTGCTGTCACAGATTATCCGCATGGTCGAACAGGCGCAGGGCGCCAAGCTGCCGATCCAGACCATGGTCGACCGCATCACCATGTGGTTTGTCCCGGCAGTCATGCTAATTGCATTTATTACGTTTGTAATATGGCTGATATTCGGACCGCAGCCAGCGCTGGGCTTTGCCCTGGTCAATGCGGTCGCCGTGCTGATTATTGCCTGCCCCTGCGCGATGGGTCTGGCAACCCCCACCTCTATCATGGTGGGCACGGGGCGCGCAGCGCAGCTGGGCATTTTGTTCCGGCAGGGAGAAGCGTTGCAAACGTTAATGGACGTGCGCGTGGTTGCGGTCGATAAAACCGGCACGCTCACCCGCGGTTATCCGGAACTGACCGACTTGACGGTGGCCGAGGGCTTTGACCGCGACCAGGTACTGGCATTGGTGGCCGCAGCCGAAAGTCGTTCCGAACATCCTATCGCGCGCGCCATCGTCGCCGCTGCCGAGAGCCGGAAACTGCCGATCGCGTCGGTCCAGGACTTCGAGTCCCTGACCGGACTTGGCTTGCGTGCCCAGGTCGATGCAAAACAGATTCTGATCGGCTCGGACCGGCTGATGGCACAGCACAAGCTGGATCCAGCCGTGTTCTCATCCGTTGCGAGCAGGCTGGCCGACCAGGGCAAGACGCCGCTTTATGTTGCGATTGACGAAAAGCTGGCTGCCGTCATTACGGTTGCCGACCGTATTCGTGATACGACGCCGGAAGCGATTGCGGCCTTGCATGAGCAGGGGCTCAAAGTGGTCATGGTCAGTGGCGACAATCAGCGTACGGCGCAGGCGATTGCCCGGCAGTTGAATATCGACGAGGTGGTCGCAGAAGTGATGCCCGATGCCAAGGCCGATACGGTCAGGCGGCTGCAGCAAACCTACGGGCCGGTCGCCTTTGTAGGTGACGGCATTAACGATGCGCCTGCATTGGCGGTTGCCGACGTTGGGATCGCCATCGGCTCCGGGACCGACATTGCCATGGAATCTGCCGATGTGGTGCTGATGTCCGGCGACCTGACGCATGTATCTCAGGCGATTGCCATGTCGCGTGCGACCATGCGCAATATTCGCCAGAATCTGTTCTGGGCATTTGCCTACAATGCAGCTTTGATTCCTGTGGCTGCAGGGGTGCTGTATCCCTTTAATGGCGTGCTGTTGTCGCCCATTTTTGCTGCGGGCGCCATGGCGCTTTCCAGCGTGTTCGTGGTTACCAATGCATTACGGCTGCGCCGTTTTGCTGCCTGAGTGATAATGATCAGGGAGAATGAAATGAATATCGGAGAAGTGTCGGCGGCAAGCGGTGTGAGCGCCAAGATGATTCGCTACTATGAAAAAATCGGGCTGATCCATGCCGTCAATCGCAGCGATGCGGGCTACCGGCAATATACGGTGCAGGATCAGCGTATGCTCGCTTTTATCCGGCGGGGCCGCGAACTGGGCTTTTCACTGGAGCGCATTAAAACCCTGATCGGCCTGTGGGAAGACACCTCGCGCCACAGCGCCGACGTGCGGCAACTGGCGCGTCAGTATATTGACGAGCTGGATGAAGATATTGCCAAATTGCGATCCATACGCGATGAGCTGGCCTATCTGGCGGATCATTGCCATGGGGACAACCGGCCGGATTGTCCTATTATTGAACGGCTGGCGCAGGGAGGCAGGCCCTGATCTATTCCCCGCGCCGGCCAGGTGTGCTACAGTAAATCTACAGGTGCATCTGGCGCCCGTCCCAGGCTGTTGCGCGATATCGCGGTTGTAATAACCAGAGATATTAGCAGCGGGTATAGACCGTTTTCTGGTCGTGACATAAGACAAGATCAGGTCGCGATACCGGCCCGACAGCAGTAACAAGCAGGCTGTGCATTGTGATCCACTTGCTTACGGAGGCTCGCATGGTCAATCAGACATTCATCACGCCGGACAATCAGGTTCCGGATCTGGAAGACTATAACCTATTCAGTTGCGATCCGGCGTTAAGCGAAGCGCTGGATGCTTTCTCTGCTGCAGAGGCGAAACAGGCGTGTCAGGCCTATGGCGAACGGCTGGGTTCAACACATGTTCTGCAGCTGGCGCAGCGTGCCAATATAAACGGACCGCAGCCGGCGATCTTTACCCGTACCGGCGAGCGCCAGAATGTGGTCACGTTTGATCCCGCCTGGCAT
>DATGQC010000092.1:0-3937 GCA_035304425.1 Advenella sp. | reverse complement strand
GGCCTGGGTTGCCCCGATTGGCCCGGTTGTTACGGCAAAGCCAGTCCTTTTGGGGCTTCCGAGCATATTGCCAATGCGTTGCAGCAGCAGCCTTTTGGCCCGGTGTCCATGTCCAAGGCCTGGATCGAAATGATTCATCGCTACTGGGGAACGTTGCTGGGGATGATGATTATTGCGATTGTGTACATGGCATGGCGTTACCGCCGTGAACTGGGCAGATCGCCGGCGCTGGCTACTGCCACTCTGGTCGCTGTGTGCCTGCAGGGCGCTTTCGGAGCCTGGACCGTGACCCACAAGCTGATGCCGCTGGTCGTGACCACGCATCTGGTGCTGGGTATGCTATTGCTGGCCATGATGACCTGGCTGGCCGCTCGCGAGAAGCCCCATGCGGGTATTGCTGCGCGGGCCCGTGCCTGGCGGCCGTGGATGGCTTTGGGGTTCATTGTGCTGATCGTGCAGTTGTTTCTGGGAGGCTGGGTCAGCACCAATTACGCGGCGCTTGCCTGTATGGACTTCCCCACCTGCCATGGCGCCTGGGTGCCTGACATGGACTATCACGGCGGTTTTTCCCTGGTGCGGGCGCTGGGTGAGTTGCCCACAGGCGAAATCATTTCTCAGGAAGCGCTGACCGCGATACACTGGACGCATCGCAATTTTGCTTTTTTTGTTTTTGTATTCCTGTTTGCGCTGGCCTTTGTGGCGCGTCGGGAAGCCGGTCTGAAAGGGCCCGCTCATTTGTTGATCGGACTGCTCATTGTTCAGGTGCTGACCGGCCTGACAACCATTTTCTTTCAATGGCCGTTGCTTATCGCGGTACTGCACACAGGGGGTGCTGCCGGGCTGACCATAGCCTGCGTGACCCTGCTGGTGCGCATGTCCCGCGGTGGTAAAGGGTCGTTTCTGCCACTATGACAACTGCTATCCATCCTGATACCGGACTGTTGCGACAATACCTTGTCCTGACCAAGCCGCGCGTAACCCAGCTGGCCGTGTTCTGCGCGGTCATCGGTATGTTTCTGGCCTCGCCGGGCCTGCCGCCGGTGCAGATCCTGATTGCCGCAACGATCGGTATCTGGCTGCTTGCCGCCGCTGCGTTTGCCATCAATTGCCTGATCGAGTTCGAGATTGATGCCCGCATGTTGCGTACGGCACGCAGGCCGACGGCCAAGGGAACGATTACCTCCCTGCAGGTGATCATACTGTCGGGCGTGGTCGGCGGCGCCGGCATGCTGATCCTGTATCACCTGGTGAACCCGCTGACCATGTGGCTTACCTTTGCCACCTTCATCGGTTATGCGTTGATCTATACCATTATCCTTAAGCCGCGCACATCGCAGAATATTGTGATCGGCGGATTATCCGGCGCTATGCCGCCGGCGTTGGGCTGGGCGGCGGTAGCCAATGCCGTGCCTGCGGAAGCCTGGTTGCTGGTGTTGATCATTTTTGTCTGGACGCCGCCGCATTTCTGGGCGCTGGCTTTGTATCGCGAGCATGATTATCGCAATGCGGGCCTGCCCATGCTGCCGGTCACGCATGGCAAGGACTTTACGCGCCTGCACATCCTGTTGTATACCTTCATGCTGCTGGTCATCACGCTATTGCCGTTTGTGATTCGCATGAGCGGTTATATGTATCTGTCCAGCGCCTTGATCCTGGGCGCGGTTTTCATCGGTTATGCATACAAGCTCTACAAGGCATACAGTGACGAACTGGCCCGCAAGACCTTCCGCTATTCCATTCTGTATCTATCGCTGCTGTTTCTGGCCCTGCTGGTCGATCACTGGATTCTGATGTCCGGCGTGGCCGGTTAGTTTCCCGGTTGTTGCGGTGCTGAGTGACCCGCAAGCGTGTGATCGTGCCGCTGCCGGCCAGGTATCGCAGGCGGTGCCTGGCGTCAGTAGCCGCGGCCTGTGGCGTTTTTTTGTTGTTTCCTGGAGTCAATCATGAAGTCGTTTCTGCCCCTGCGATTTGCAACCCGAACGATGCTTGCCGTGGCGCTGGCTGCCGCGCTGGCTGCGTGCGATAACAATGCAGCCGATAGTGCCGGCAATGCGGTTTCAGCGAATGCAACGGCTTCTGCTGGCGGCTTTACCGGCTCCGATATCACGGGGACCGGGTTCGGCAAGAATATTCAGCTGGTTGACCAGAATGGCACGGCCATCGAGCTGCAGCAGGCGTATCGCGGCAAGGTCATGGTCATTTTCTTTGGCTTTACGCAATGTCCTGACGTGTGTCCCACCACCATGGCGGAACTGGCGCAGGTGAGGGAAAAACTCAAGCCGGAACAGCGTGACCAGGTGCAATTCATCATGATCAGCGTCGATCCGCAACGCGATACGCCGGCTGTCATGAAGCAGTACGTGAGCGCATTTGATCCTTCATTTGTGGGTCTGACCGGCTCGGACGAGCAAATTGCCAAGGTCGCTGCTTCTTTCAAGGCATACTACAAAAAGGTCGATAGCGGCCAAAGCTACACCATGGAGCACAGTTCCGGTTTGTATGTGCTGGACGGCAAAGGCGAGTCACGGCTGCTGATCAAGCCCAATACCGCGCCCGAAGCGATTGCCGCAGATATTCAGAAACTGCTGTAGCGTTTCAAAAGTGGCTGTCGCATGACCTCGGCGACAGCATGATCACAGTCCCGGCCCGGGCATCGTCTTGCCTTACTTACGGTTGGGGCTGCGCCGGACAGACCGCCGGCGATCCTCATTAGCTGTGGCCACATCCCGATTCAGTTTTTCTCAATGACGTGGTGATCGCTATCGGGTTGCTCGGGCTCTCTTGTGTCGGGCTGTACCGGCTCGCTCATCGCGGCCGGGTCCTGCAGTTCCTCTTGCGAGCGGCTCGAAATGCCGCCGGGGGCTGCCGCCGTTTCCGATTCGTCCATGCCGTCGGTTGCATTTGCCGATTTGGCTGCGTATTGTTCCCACACCTCCAGTGCTCGCAACCGATGTTTGACCACCAGGTCGATTTTTTCCTTGATATCGGGGAATTTTTTCATCAGTGCGTGAAAATCCCGTGCCTGCAGAAACAGCAGCTTGGAGTAGCCCATGGAGCGCACACTTTGTGTCAGGGTCTTGTCGGTGAGCATGCTCAGCTCGCCCAGCATTTCGCCTGAGCCCAGTTCCACGCGGGAGCCGTCGGGCAGCGTGATCAGGACCGCGCCGGAGGCGACAAAGAACATCAGTTTATGGCCGTACCGGTCAACTTGCGGCACCGGTTGATTGGGCAGCATCAGGCGCGGCCGCAGCAGCCTGCTCAACTGTGTCAGGGCGCTATCGTCCATGTCTTCGAATAATGGCACGCGCTTGACCAGTTCCTTGGCGCTAAGCGATACGTCCAGGCTGGGATGGCGAAACAGAGGCTCCCAGCGCAGGTTAACCTGGGCAATCAGGTTGTTATAGACTTCCTTGGTCACCAGCGACTGTTCCAGCATGTCGTTATAGCGCGTGACTTCCAGTGAGCGGGCGATCCGCGCCAGATAATCTTCCTGGGTCCAGTGCGCATAGACCGGATAAGTCAGGTTCAGGGCGCTGAGCGCATTGTCGATAGTATGCAGCCGGGCGAGCAGGATGCGTTCAGCCTTGCCGGCAATTTCCTGCCCCAGCAAGGGCGTCAGATCGTCGCGACAAAAGCGTACCAGCTGGCTGACCACCGAGTGCTTGCTGATCAGTTTGATAATGCGCTGGGACAGCTCATGAGCCAGCCAGGGGCTGAAATTGAACGTGGTCTGCAAGCGCAGGGCGATCTTGAACGCATTGGTATAACGAATGTCATGGCGCAGGGCGCGGGTGTAGGCTCGCGCGCCACCGGCGCGGGCAGCATCGCCCAGATTCTCTGCGTTGGAAAGCAGCGTCTGCGCGGCCTGCCAGGGAATCAGCTGTTTCTTCAACGAGTCAAAGAACAGCTCTTCTTCCCGGTTGGAAATAATGGCCAG
>DATGQC010000091.1:0-5761 GCA_035304425.1 Advenella sp. | reverse complement strand
TATTGGCAAGGAATGGGCCAGTTCCGCGCTTTCCGTGTACATGGTATCTGCTGGCGTGGGCTTGCTTATTGGCGGCTTTCTGGCTGGCAGCACCGACAGGACCGAGCGTATTGTAGCCGGTTCATTGGCGACCTCGGGGCTTGTTTTTATTCTGCTGGCCATGGGCATGCTGCCTTCCGGCCTGGCGGTGGCCGGGCTCTGCCTGGCCGGTTTCCTCAGCGGCATGGCCGGACCGTCACGCGATATGCTGGTTCGGCGCGTTACGCCCAAAGGCGCCCTTGGCTCCGTTTACGGGCTGGTCTATTCCGGCATGGATGTAGGGTCTGCGTTGGGGCCTGTCGTATATGGCTTCATGCTGGATCACCAAACATATCGCGGTCCCTGGCTGGTGTCGGGCCTGGCGCTGTTTGGCGCCGTGCTGGCTGCATTCTGGGTTGCCTATTGCGCTCGCAGGCAGCAGGAAGGCAGTTCTGTTGTTCAGGGCAGTGTCGCATGAGCGTCTGAATGATCAGGCGCCCACCTGCGTGCTTATGTTTGATTATGACGCGGGCCTCGCAAACCGGCTTATAAACCGGCCTTCGTGCCGGCGTTATGGTCAGGTAGCGCATTTGACCAGAGCGCGTTCTGGCGTATACTGGGCAGATCGACGATAACGATATCGTCAAACTGCACTATTATTTATACTGTTAAATAGTTATTTCGTAGGAAGCGCCCAACTGCGCGCTGTTCATTTTTCCGGGAGACTCCCATGATGGCAAACATCAAACCCAGCGTTAAACGGTTGGCAGGATACAGTCTGGCCCTGGCGGCGCTCCTGTTTGTGTTTTCCCTGTACGTCAATCCGGACCTGTTTGTGTCTGTCTCCAATCTTTTCTGGTCCTGTTTCGGGGCGATTTAGTAAACATCCGTTTGTAAATGCTTGCCATGGACGTCCGCGGCTAAATGCGAACGCGATGCCTGGTTCCCGCTTGCCTGGCCCTATGCTTATTCGCTGCCCCCCCAGGCGCGGGCGAGCAGGCGGGTACTGGATATCGTTGATCACCGGTACTCGTCGCATACGCGGGCCAGCAGTCTGGTTCAGACGCAATGGGCATATTTAGGCTGATGATCAGGCCACAATTGCAGGGCAGAAACAAGGCTCAAGGGTCCAGGCACAGGGCAATAGCAAGGCGGTAAGCTGATTGCAACTGCGGGTAGAGTGACCGCGCGGCCGGCCCGCCCGGTTTTTTATTAAGAAAAGCCATCAGGCGACGGTCGGTAGCGCATAATGGCGATTGAAATTTTGCGAATTTCATATTATGAGATTGCGATTTCACAACATGAATTTTGCATGCTGCGATCGCAAAATTAATATTTCATTATCACAAATTTGATTTCATAATATAAAATAAAAATCATAACCTATTGATTTATATAAATATAAAAATTAGTCTTATATAAGATATAAGTGTATATTGCACTGCGGTCTTCAGATAGAATTTTCTCCATGGAATCTTTTTTTTATATAGGAGTTAATCATGTCAAAACGCGAAACCGCCATCCGTAATCTGCAAAAAGAGTGGGCAGAAAATCCACGCTGGCAGGGGATCAAACGGGGTTATGGCGCCGAGGAAGTAATCAAGCTGCGTGGTTCCCGGCAAAATGAATACACACTGGCTCGCACCGGTTCAGAAAAACTGTGGAATCTGCTCAATAACGAGCCTTTTGTCAACACATTGGGCGCGCTGACCGGCAATCAGGCAATGCAACAGATCAAGGCAGGTCTTAAGGCGATCTACTTGTCGGGCTGGCAGGTCGCCGGTGATGCGAATATTGCGGGTGAAATGTATCCGGACCAGTCGCTGTATCCTGCAAACTCGGTGCCTTCTGTAGTACGCCGTATCAATAATTCGCTGACACGCTGTGATCAGATTCAGTGGATGGAAGGCAAGGAAGAGGGCGATGCAGGTTATGTGGACTATTTCGCACCCATCATTGCCGATGCAGAGGCCGGATTCGGCGGTGTTCTGAATGCGTTCGAGCTGATGAAAGCGATGATCGATGCCGGCGCTTCAGGCGTTCACTTCGAAGATCAACTGGCGTCAGTAAAAAAATGCGGCCACATGGGCGGCAAAGTCCTGGTGCCCACGCGCGAAGCGGTGGCCAAGCTGGTATCGGCCCGCCTGGCGGCGGACGTTATGGGCGTACCGACCGTACTGCTGGCACGCACCGATGCAGACGCGGCTGATCTGATCACCAGCGATGTCGATGATAACGATCTACCGTTCCTGACCGGCGAACGTACGCCTGAGGGCTTTTTCCGCACAAAACCCGGTATGGATCAGGCGATTTCGCGCGGGCTGGCCTATGCGCCTTATGCCGATCTGCTGTGGTGCGAGACTTCGACGCCGAATCTGGATGATGCCAAAAAATTTGCCGAAGCGATTCACAAGCAATTCCCAGGCAAGCTGCTGGCATATAACTGCTCGCCATCATTCAACTGGAAAAAGAACCTGGACGATGTCACCATCGCCAAATTCCAGCGTGAACTGGGCGCTATGGGCTACAAATTCCAGTTCATCACCCTGGCGGGCTTCCATGCACTGAACTATGGCATGTTTGAACTGGCTCATGGTTACGCACGCAATCAAATGAGTGCTTTTGTCGAGTTGCAGCAGAAAGAATTTGCTGCGGCCGAGCTGGGCTTTACCGCTGTCAAACATCAGCGTGAAGTGGGCACGGGCTATTTCGACGCCGTCACCCAGACAATCGAAGGGGGACGCTCTTCAACGACGGCGCTGACGGGCTCCACCGAAGAGGCTCAATTCTCTCACGGTTGATTCGTCATTGTCCCGGGCGGTTGCTTGCAACCGGCCGGACTCAAAGCCTTGAGTTGCGGCTAATAAAAAAAGGGCCACCGGCATATCATATCCGGTGGCCCTTTTGCCGGGCGCATGTCGTTGATCATGAGATGTCAATAACGAACCGACGATCGTTAAGTAGCATTTAATCTGCGGGCTGCTGGCGGCCTGTTGCTCATTACATCTGTATTAACCGGCAAACGCCCGAGCCAGCAACTGCGGCAGAGTGCCGGCGCGCGTGTCGGATCTTTGCCGGGATAGGCGGGTTATCAATACGGCATGGTGACCTGATGACCGTTGCTGCGTTGACGGCTTGCCAGACCATGAGCCAGTTCCGCCACCGAGGCGGCGTAAAAATAGCTGCGGTTGTATTTGGTGATGGCAAAAAAGTTGCGTGTGGCTGTGCGATATTCATGGCTGCCGCGGACTTCGTCGCGCAGATCAATAACGCCGATCTCTTTGCCGCTTTGCCAGTTGCCGCCAGCGCTGCCGGCGCGCAACGTGGCGCCGCGGCTTTGCAGCTGGCTCCAGGTCATGGACGGCTCCAGGCCGCCGTCAACCAGCGACGCCGCGCCTGCCGGCAACGTGACCGGCGCGAACACCGGCGTATCGGCACGCCAGCCATGCTTGGCCAGATAGTTGGCCACGGACAGGATGGCGTCCTGCGTGCTGTAGCGCAGATCAATGTGCCCGTCATTATCGCCGTCTACCGCGTAGTGCTCGATACTGACCGGCATGAATTGCGGCAGGCCGATGGCGCCGGCAAACGATCCGGTGGCGCTATTGGCGTCTACTTTGTCGCGATAGTCCAGATCCAGCAAGGCCGCCAGCTGGTTGCGGAACATCTGGCTTTTTTCGGGGCGGTTCGGCTCAGGATGGTTAAAGCCCAACGTGTACAGGGTGTCCAGAACACGGAACGATCCGGTCTGTTCGCCATAGACCGTCTCCACGCCGATGATGGCGGCAATGATCGCTGCCGGTACGCCGTAGGTCTTCTCGGCCCGGCTCAGCGTTTGTCGGTTGGCGTCCCAGAAGGCGGTTCCCTTGCGCAGGCGAATGGGTTCCACGAAACGGTTACGGTAGCTTTGCCAGGCGCGTGTGACGCGCCCGCCCGAACCCTTGGGCGTCATCAGGCGAATGACCCGGTCATCCACGGTTGCGGTGGCAAGCAACTGTTCAATATGCGAGCGGGGTATTGAATGACGCTGCGACACCTGGGCCACGAAGGTATTCCGGTCTGCGCTCAGACTTCTGTTTTCTGCCGCCCAGCCTGCAGGCCCGCCTGAGCCGGTTGACGTTGCCGACCCGTTTTTGCCAGGTTGGCTGGTAGACGAGCAGGCGGCGAGGGACAGCAGTAATACAGGAACTAGCAGTGCAAGTGATCGTTTCAAGAAGAACCCCGTGAAGTTGTAATGAGAGATGGCAGTTAGCAGCATCATGCCACACGTTGCTGCAAAAACTGAAGGATCGAGTATGGGCAGCAGGATTGCCGCGAGTCTCGTGGCGCCGCAAAATATGGTAGATTGTATGCAGATAAAATAAGATCAATCAAGAGTAAATCCGTTATTTGAAAGCAGGACGAATATTGTGGAGACACTATTCATAACGCACTCTTCGTGCCACAGGCACGAAATGCACCCCTGGCATCCCGAGTCGCCAGCGCGGCTGGACGCTATCAATGACCGGCTTGTGGCAAGTGGCCTTGCCGATTTTCTGAGTCATGTGCCGGCGCGCGAAGCGCAGGAGTCGGATCTGTTGCGCGTCCACACCCGGGAACATGTTCAGTTCCTGCGCGAGCACGCGCCGCAACAAGGGTATTTCAACGTCGACACCGAAGAAACCTGCATGAACCCGCATACCTGGCAGGCTGCCCTGTATGCGGCAGGCGCCGGGCTGGAGGCTGTTGACCAGATCCTGACCGGCCACGCACGCAACGCTTTTTGCGCGATCCGACCGCCAGGGCATCATGCCGAGCCGGCGCGGGCCAGTGGGTTCTGTTTCCTGAATAATGTGGCGATTGGCGTACGCTATGCACAGCAGCACTATCATCTCCAGCGTATCGCCATTGTCGATTTCGACGTTCATCATGGCAATGGCACCGAAGCGGTCTTCGCCAACGATGAGTCGGTCATGATGTGCAGTTTCTTTCAATATCCCCTGTTTCCGAACAGCGGCGTGGATCATCCTGCCGCCAATATGCACAATAGTCCGGTGGCGGCCTACACCAAGGCCGACAAGATTCGTGAGCTGGTCGCCAGTCAATGGCTGCCGGCCCTCGAGGCATTCCGGCCCGAGCTGATTTTTATTTCGGCTGGCTTTGACGCTCATCGTGAAGACGATATGGGGCAACTGGACCTGGTGGAAAAGGATTACGTCTGGCTCACCAGCCAGGTCAAGGCAATAGCTGATAAATACAGTAATGGACGCATCGTCAGCATGCTCGAGGGCGGTTATGCGTTATCAGCCTTGGGACGAAGCGCAGAGGCTCACATCCGGACGCTGGCCGGTCTGTGATCCGCCGGCGCGTGTGTTTGTTCGATAAATACCGATTATTGATCTGAAAATCCGCTTTATTTTGCAAATATGGGGCGGTTTGTTGCGCTGTGCAAAACAGGGAGCGCAAAATTCACGTGATTGGATGAATTAGTCAAATCGCTTCTGGCAAGCATGTAAAATAATCGGGTTCAGTAATAAGTCCGGGGCGAGTGCCCCGTAAATCAAGGAGATTGTTGGATGAAGGTATTGGTGCCTGTTAAGCGTGTTGTTGACTACAACGTCAAAGTACGCGTGAAGTCAGATCAGTCTGGCGTTGATATTGCAAATGTGAAAATGTCAATGAATCCGTTTGATGAAATCGCTGTTGAAGAAGCAACACGGCTCAAGGAAGCAGGTACGGCCACAGAAGTCATTGCGGTCTCTTG
>DATGQC010000090.1:0-6047 GCA_035304425.1 Advenella sp. | reverse complement strand
ATGAAGGCGCCGACCGCAAACAGCAGAGAATCACCGGGCAGAAACGGCAGGACGACCAGGCCGGTTTCCAGAAACAGAATCAGGGCAACCAGGCAGATACCCCAGCTCCAGTGATCATGCAGCATGGCCATCAGGGCCTGGTTATCGTGGAGCCAGCCGAACAGCGAGGAAAAATTCATAGATAGTGTGATAAGCAAATGAGGCCGCCGCGCGCGACGCAGGCAAACCGTTGAAAAGAGTCAGGTAATAGTAATATGGAATAGAAATTTATACCGTTTGTTCATGAAATTATCATAATTTTTTACATCGAACACGCTATGATAAATGCTCGTTCACACAACCAGGAGTGCTGCGATGTCCAGGAAAATTCTGATGCTAGTGGGTGATTATGCCGAAGACTACGAAACCATGGTGCCGTTCCAGTTTCTGCTGGGCGTTGGCTATGATGTACATGCGGTCTGCCCCGATAAAAAGGCCGGCGATAAAATCGCAACAGCCATTCACGATTTCGAAGGGGACCAGACATATTCGGAAAAGCGAGGTCATAATTTTGCCATCAACCATGACTTTGCCCAGGTGGACACGGGCGATTATGCCGGTCTGGTGATACCGGGCGGCCGGGCTCCCGAATACCTGCGCAATACGCCGCGCGTGCTGGAAATCGTACGCGAGTTCGATACGGCGAAAAAACCGATAGCAGCCGTTTGTCATGGCGCCCAGATCCTGGCGGCAGCCGATGTGATCAAAGGGAAAAAATGCGCTGCGTATCCGGCGTGCGCTGCGGAAGTGACGCTGGCTGGCGGACACTATCAGGATATCGCGGTAGACAGCGCGGTAACCGACGGACATCTGATCACTGCGCCCGCATGGCCGGCACATCCTGCGTGGATGGCGCAGTTCATCAAGGCGCTGGGGGCAACCGTCACGCTCTGATTCGGCGCCTGCCCGTTTGTGTATGCGGCGCTTGCTGCAGCCTCGCTGGTCCCGTTAGTATCGCGTACCGGCCACGCGACCCGGGTATTGCGCCGGGGCGGGGTCGGCATCCGCATTTTTCTTCTGGGAGTTTGAGTTTCATGTATACCCTTCATATTGCCAATAAAAACTATTCCTCGTGGTCCCTGCGACCGTGGATCTTGCTCAGACAGCTCGATATTGCCTTTCATGAAGAGATGCATCCGTTCCAGGCCGATATCCAGGCGCAACGGGAACAATTCCTGGCATTTTCACCCAGCGCAAAAGTGCCGGTGCTGCAGGATGGGCAAATGGTTGTCTGGGATAGCCTGGCCATTGCCGAGTATCTGGCCGAGGCGCATGCCGGCGTGTGGCCCGATGATCGTGCGGCCCGTGCCTGGGCGCGGGCTGCGTCGTGCGAGATGCATTCCGGATTTGCCCATTTGCGTGAACGCTGCACCATGAACTGCGCAGTGCGCGCCAAGCCGAAGACGGTGACGGCGCCGTTGCAGGCAGATATTGAGCGCATCAATACACTGTTTAACGAGGGATTGTCTCGCTTTGCCGGACCGTTTCTGGGCGGCTCGGCGTTTACTGCCGTCGACGCCATGTACGCACCGGTCGTGTTCCGGATCCAGACCTATGATTTGCCCATGCGGGGAGCGGCCGCCGACTATGTATCGCGCATGCTGGCTTTGCCGGGTATGCAGCAGTGGTATGCGCAGGCTTTGCAGGAGCGTGGCATTGATGAGGCGCATGAGCAGGATGTTGCGCGCTACAGTGATATCATCGGTGACGAACGCGTGAATTGATGGCGACCGACGGCATGGGTTAGATTGGAATGGCTGGATTGGCATGTATTTATTTGATTTAAATCATTTGAGTTTCAATCACTGTAAGCAGATCCGGGCCATGATGTTTTTATCTGGCGTAATATGTTTTTTTCTATTTGTTTGTTTGGAAAAGTGATGAAAAAATTAGTTTTGGCTGGCGCGGTACTGGGCGCCACGGTAGCGTCTTTGCTTGGCACGCCGGCTCTGGCCGATCATGAGGGTAGCGGGCATGGCGCCCACGGGGGCCATCATGCCAATCACGCGATGCACGCTACCTCAGAGCGCGCACCAAGCACGGTTAAGGGCTCCGATCATTTGCGCGTTCAGGACTGCTGGATCCGTCTGCTGCCCAAGGTTGCGCCTTCCGGCGGGTTCTTTGTGCTGCAGAACCAGGACGCATCTGAGCCGGTTGTGCTAAAGGGTATTCAAACAGATGCTTTCGGCATGAGCATGCTGCACGAGACGACCGAGAAAAACGGCATGTCGGCCATGGCAATGGTGCCTGATGTCACCATAGAACCGGGCCAGACTTTGTCGTTCAAACCGGGCTCCTATCATGCGATGCTGGAAAAGCCCGCAGCAGGCCTGAAAGCAGGGCAGGAAATCACGGTTCATTTCGAACTAGGCACCGGCAAGAAAATTCCGGTTCAGTGCGTGCTCAAATCGCCGTCTGCGCGCACGTTCAGCGATCAGTAACCCGCGTTCCGGCTGCCACGGCGGTTTGCCGGGCGTCTTCGCTCAGCGCCAGTTGGCGGAAGCGTCCGGCGGAATAATGATAAAACGCCTGCGGGCAGATCTGTTTTGACACGACCGTGGCAACCAGGCTGGCCAGCAGCATCCAGAACAGCATGGCCTGGCTGCCCGACATCTCCATGACGATCACTGAAGCGGTAACGGGAGATTGCGTTGCTGCAGCCAGGAAGGCGGCCATGCAAATCAGCACGAACACGCTTTGCGCTTGCGGCATGTTGACCGAATGCGCCAGTTCAACGCCAATACCGGCGCCCGTGGTCAGGGCAGGTGTAAAAATGCCGCCGGGAATGCCCGCCCAATAGGAGGCCACGGTGGCCAGCAGCTTGGCGCTGCTGAAATGCGCTGAATCCTGCGGCAACATCATCAGTGCGTTTTTGGCAACATCGTAGCTGGTGCCGAATACGCCACCTGCGGTCAGGCAGCCCAGCAAGGCGACAAGCAGTCCCATGAACGCAGCGACCCATAACGGATGATTATGCACGTGATGCCGCAAGCCGGACGGCAGGCACCCCGCCAGCCCCTTGCTGAGCAATCGTGCAAAAACGCCGCCAGCGACCCCGCAAACCGCGGCGCAAAGCAATGCCCAGAGCAGCATTTTTTCCTGTAGCGGAGAAGAATGAAAGGTGCCGAAATAGGGGTTATCGCCGGTCAGCGCAACGACAATAAAGCCCGCTGCCAGGACACCCAGCAATACCAGCCGCTGCCAGCGCAGGTCCAGGCCTTTGCCGATTTCTTCGATGGCAAAAATCACGCCCGAAAGCGGCGCATTGAAGGCGGCGGCCAGTCCGCCGGCAGCGCCTGCTGCGATCCACTCTCGGGTGTTGAATCCCTTAAGTGGCAAGCCGATTTTCTGGCACCATTGTCCCCAGGCCAGCATCGCTGCGGCACCAATTTGTACGGAAGGGCCTTCCCGGCCAATGGATGCGCCCGCCAGCAGGCCCAGAAAGGTGAGCGGAATTTTCCAGATCGCTTGCACCAGCGAAACCAGACGCAGTTTACCGGGCGAGTCGCGATGCAATGACAGGCTGGCGATCACCTGTGGTATGCCGCTACCGGCAGAATAGGGCGCGAAACGCATGACACACCAGCGCAAAAATACGAAGGCCAGCGGCATGATCAGCCAGATCAGATAGGGGTAGGCGCGGGTCCATTCGCGATTCTTCTCCAGTGCGTAATCGGCCATTATTGCAAAGCCGATGGATACCAGTGCGACGATCGCCGCTCCGCTAAGCATCAGGATCAGCTGTAAGGATTTTTTGGACAGGCGCAAAGCCTGTCTGGTTTTTCGCTGGACGGAACGGCGTATTCTGGGGGCAGGAGATTGCATGCGATTATGGGGCTGGCGCTTTTGGAACAAGTTCCTGAAGAATGATCTGGTTGAAGGCGTGAGGCAGGGCCAGGTTCAGGCCGTGCGAGGCCGGTGTCAAGGTGTGGCGTGTCACATGGCTGAACTGTTGCTGCAATGCGTCCAGGATGGCAGGAAAGGGGGCGGGACTGTCCGAGCCGCCCATCAGCGTCACTGGAATGCCGTATTCGTTGATGCGTGATGGATTCAGTTCGTATAGCGGTTCGCGGATAATCAGCGGCAGGGTATCGGCCTGCTCCCGCGTCATTGCCTTGAACCAGGACACCATGCGTTTCCAGGTGCCGGCGCCACTGACGCCATCGATGAAAATTTCCAGCGCCGCGTCCGTGTCACCCTGTTCATATGCCGCGAGCGCCCGGTCGCGGTAGGGCAGCGCGGGCATACTGTCTTCGGGCAGGACAGAACCGAGTCCGGGATCAGCCAGCAACAGGTGGGTCACGCGATCAGGGCGTCGGCAAGCCATTTCGGCCGCAACGCGCCCGCCGCGGGAATGGCCCAGAACGGCAAAGTGATTGATGCCCAAATGATCCATCAGGGCAAACAGGTCGGTTGTATGCTGGTCAATGGAAAACAGGGCGTCTGCATTCGATTGCGTTGGCGATGTTGGCGTATAACCTGGCAGGCCGGGTGCAATGACACGCAGATCTGCAGACAGGTCAGGCAATTGCCAGCGCCAGAAACGAAAATCACACAGCGAACCGTGCACCAGCAACAGACAGGTGGCGGATTGTCCAGCGTCCTGGTAGGTCACGGCGGTATTGGCCAGTGTGAGCGTATGTTGCGGGTAGTCGTTTTGCATCGTCATCAAATAAAAAAAGCATCCTGCAACTTCCGGATGCCTTTCGGTAAAAACGGAATCAGGGCCCCAACTTAGCGGAACAGCTCCAGACGGTTGCGGGCTGTATCGGCAGCAGGGGTATTGGGGTATTCGTTTACTACGCGCTGCAGGGTGGCTTTCGCGCCTGCAATGTTGTTCAATTCTACCTGACTGCCAGCGATCACCAGCAATGCATCGCCGGCTTTCTGATCACGAGGATAGGCTGCGACCATGGCTTGCAGTCCCTGGATGGAACCGTTGAAGTCCTTGTTGGCATAGCGGCTGCTGCCTTCGTAGAAACGGGCGCTTGGTGTCAGCGGGCTGTTCGGGTATTGCTGGGCGAAGCGGTTCAATGCAGTGCTGGCTTCCGCGTAATTGCCCTGGCGGAACAGGTCCAGAGCGCTGTCATAGCTTTGCTGCTCGTTCGGATCGCCTACTTGTGGCGAGGGCGGAACATCAGGGTTGGCCGCTTGCTGACTGGATTGCTGGGCCATGCGCGCCTGATGGTTGGCCGTTTCAATGTTGCCGCGCAGTTGCGAGATCTGTTGTTGCAGGTTGTTGATTTTGTTGTTGAGCTCGATGTTGTTCTGCTGGGTTTGTCTTAACTGGGAGCGCAGGTCAAGAATGGCACGCCGAGCATCTTCGTCTTCAAACGCATATGCTTGATTGGCACTCAGACTGAGTACAAGGGCAGATGAGGCAATGAGCAGGGAATGTGATTTCTTCAATTTCATATGGACTCCGTTAAAACAGCAACGCCGCAACGGCAGAACCGTTTGCGGCGCAGTGAGCTTAACCTACAAAGCAGGATTAACGCTGATAGTTAATGTCTGCGCGACGGTTTTCAGCATAGGCTTCTTCTGTGGTGCCTTCTGCTTTTGGACGCTCTTTACCGAAGCTGACTGCTTCGATTTGGTTAGGGCTTACACCTTGTTGTGTCAGCTGGTTGGCGACGGCGACAGAGCGACGCTGACCCAGTGCCAGGTTGTATTCGGCGCTGCCGCGTGCATCGGTGTTGCCTTCAATGCGAACACGCTGGTTGGCGTTAGCGGCCAGGTATTGAGCGTGCATTTGTACAACAGGCTGATATTGCTGTTCAACAACGTAGCTATCGTAAGCAAAATAAACAGAGCGTTGCTGTGCCAGAGGGCTGTTAGGGTTGAATGGATCCATAACGGCGTTGGATGTGCCTGTTCCAGCTCCAGCAGTGCCGTCTACAGGAGTAGAGCTACACGCTGCCAGTGTGGCAGCCAAACTAGCAATGGCAAGTGTTTTTGCAATGCGAGAACCCATGGTAATTTCCTTTATCAAAGTCAAAAATAAACTT
>DATGQC010000089.1:0-8837 GCA_035304425.1 Advenella sp. | reverse complement strand
ACCCATGATGCATAGCGGCGATCTGGATCTCAGCTTTTCGGGACTGAAAACCGCGGTGCTGACCACGCTTCGCAAGCTGCAATTGCAGGGGCCGTTAAATGACGAGCAAAGACAGGATCTGGCCGCTTCGGTGCAGAGTGCGATTGTGGAAGTGCTGGGCTATAAGGCAATAAAGGCAGTGCGGGCCAGCGGCAGCAACCGCCTGGTGGTGGCGGGAGGCGTCGGTGCAAACCGGCAATTGCGCGAATATTTGACACGCCAGATGCAAAAGCAAAAAGGAGAGGTGTTTTTCCCGCCGCTGGCGCTGTGCACGGATAACGGGGCGATGATCGCCCATGCTGCGGCAGAGCGGGTCAAGGCCGGGCTGGTGGATACAATGCGTCGCCCGGACAGCGCCGCCGTCCATCCGCGCTGGGATCTGGCAGATATCTGCGCCTGAGCGCGCTACGGCGTCTTTTTCTTCTGGCCGATCCGAGATTCGGTGCCTGCCAGCAAATTCGCGATATTTTTCTTGTGCTTGACGATCAGCACGAGGCTCAGCAAGCAGATGGCCAGAAACCAGGGCACGGAAAACGGCCAGGCCGCCAGGCCGCCAATATAATAATAAAAAGGCGCAAATACCGCTGCTACGAGGGCAGCCAGGGAAGAGTAGCGAAAGAAAATGGCAATAATAAGCCAGGTCGCAATGGTGGCCACCGCCAGCCACGGTTGCAGGGCGAACAGTACGCCGACTGCCGTCGCCACGCCTTTGCCGCCCTTGAATTTAAGGAAAAACGAATAAATGTGGCCAAGAAACACAGCGACAGCGACCAGCGCGATGGTGCTGTCCGTAAAGCCGGCCACCGGCGCAAAATAGATTGCCAGGGCGACCGCCAGCCAGCCCTTGAAGGCGTCGCCCAACAGGGTAAACAGCGCGGCTTTACGGTTGCCTGTACGCAGCATATTGGTGGCGCCGGGATTGCCGGAGCCGAAGGTGCGGGGGTCCTGCAAGCCAAACAGGCGGCTGGCCACCATGGCAAACGAAACCGACCCTATCAGGTAGGCGGCAAGCAGGGCTAGAAGGATCCAGAGCAGGTTGTTCATCATTGTCGTCGTCATAATCGCAAGACACGATTATATACGTTCCCTTTCGTATTGCCGAACAGGATATCGCGTCGCGCGTATCGGTTGATCCATGTACAATACAGGGGGAATAATGTCTGGTTGCGATCTGAATGAAACGAATACTGGTGTCGAACGATGATGGTTACAATGCCGAGGGTGTGCAGGCCCTGGCCGCGGCGCTACGCGATATTGCCCAGGTCACGGTGGTTGCGCCCGAAGTCAATCACAGCGGCGCCTCCAATTCGCTGACGTTGAACAGGCCGCTGTCGGTGCGACGCACCCCATCGGGCGATTATTACCTGAACGGCACCCCGTCAGACTGCGTGCACGTGGCGTTGACAGGCCTGCTGGACTATCGGCCAGACCTGGTTGTTTCCGGTATTAATAACGGCGCCAATCTTGGTGAAGATACCTTGTATTCGGGCACCGTGGCGGCGGCAACAGAAGGTTTTCTGTTCGGTATCCCGTCCATCGCTTTTTCCCTCACAGAAAAGAACTGGCCGGAACTGGAAGCCGCTACGAAAATTGCTGTGCAAATCGTGCAGCATCAATTGGCCAATCCGTTTCCAGCGCCTGTCCTGCTCAGCGTCAATATTCCGCCGCTGCCGGAACATCGTTGGGAATCGCTGCGCGTCACGCGGCTGGGCCGGCGCCACCCGTCGCAGCCGGTCATCAAAAGCGCCAATCCGGCTGGCGAACCCATTTACTGGATCGGCATGGTGGGCGAGGTTGCCGACTTTGCCGAAGATACTGATTTTGGCGCGACCAGCCAGGGTCTGATTTCCATGACGCCGCTGCAACTGGATCTGACGCACTACAAGCAATTGAACCAGGCACGCAGCTGGGTGGAGTTGAGCAATGCGTAAACCTTCTTTTGGCACCGGCCCGCACTTCGGAAATGTAAATGATGTTAACGAAAGCCGGTCACGCCTTTCTTTTCCGTCCAACAAAATTAAAATTACGCCAACCAATAGCAACACCCGGATTATTGTTGCGGCAAACGCAGCGCGTCCGGCTTCGTCCGTGCCTGCCGCGGAAGGGCGAACCGGTCAGAATATCGGCCTCAATTCCGAGCGGCTGCGCGCGCTGATGGTTGAACGACTCCGGCAAAAGGGTATTACTGACGAGCGGGTATTGGACGCCATGCGCTCTGTGCCCCGACATGTATTCATAGACCAGGGGCTGGCCAGCAGGGCATACGATGATGCGGCGCTACCTATCGGTTTTTCTCAAACCATTTCGCAGCCTTGGGTCGTTTCGCGTATGCTTTCAGCAGTTGCGGAAAATCGTAAGCCGCAAAAAATGCTGGAAATCGGAACCGGTTGTGGCTACCAGGCTGCCGTAATGGCAGCCATGTGCCATGAAGTGTATACAATTGAACGAATCAAGCCGTTGTATGAAATGGCCAGGGGTACACTGCGCGAGCTCAAACTGGTGTCCCGCATACGTCTGGTTCATGGCGATGGCATGCTGGGCATGCCCTCGGTTGCCCCGTTTGACGCGATCGTCATCGCCGCGGCCGGATTGCAGATTCCGACCGCATTGCTGCACCAGCTGGACATAGGTGCCCGGTTGATTGCGCCCGAAGGTTCGGATCAGCAGAAACTGGTGCTGATTGAAAGAACCGGCGTAAACAGCTGGGATCGTAAGGAACTTGAACCTGTACGCTTTGTTCCATTGCGTGCAGGCATACAATTGTGACAGGAGAAAATACCCGTTTTGCGTACGTGTTACGCATCCATCGAACAGGTAGGTAAAACATATGCAGATTCACTCAATGAAAAGAAAATTCCCCGTTTTAATTGGATCCCTGGTATTGGCCGCGACGCTGGCCGGTTGCGGAACCTCTTCACGTGCACCGGTTTCAGAGCTGGGTTCCGGTCGTTCAGCCGGACCTGCGGGTCCCGGCGAATATATCGTGCAGCGCGGCGACACGCTTTATAAGATTTCCCGCGCCAACAACGTCAGCGTTTCCCAACTGATGTCAATGAACAATCTGTCGTCTCCTGCGCTTGAGGTCGGCCAGCGACTGCGTGTATCTGCAGGTGCATCTTCCAGCTCAACCGGCACCGATTCGGTCATCGCAGGCAGCGCCACGCCAACCGCAGCAGGCAGCGCCACGGCTACCCCGGCGAGCGACGCAACCGCCGTGTCCTGGGGCTGGCCGGTAGCGACCTCCAAAATCATCACCCAGTTCTCGGCGAGCACACGGGGTATCGACATTGAAGGCAAGCTGGGCGATCCGGTGTCCGCTGCCGCTTCTGGCTCCGTCTCTTACGTGGGCAATGGCCTGCGCGGGCTGGGCAACCTGATTCTGATTTCTCACAGCAATGGCTTTATCTCAGCCTATGCCCACAATAGCAAGCTGCTGGTCAAGAATGGACAGAAAGTATCCAAGGGCCAGAAAATTGCCGAAGTCGGTCAATCGGATACGTCGTCACCACGCCTGCATTTTGAAATCCGTCGTCGTGGCCAGCCGGTTAACCCCTTGTCCTACCTGCCACGCCGCTAAGTGGCAATCCTTGTCTGAATAGTGTCGCGCGCCATGATCCCTACGCTTGTTTTCGATCTTGAAACCATTCCCGATGCCAAGGGGCTGCGCGCGTTGAATGACTGGGATGATACGTTGTCCGATGCCGAGGTGGTGGAACGGGCCAGGGCGCTTCGCATCGAGCAGACCGGCAATGATTTTTTTCCCTTGCATTTGCAGAAAATTGCCGTCATCGGTTGTGTCTTTCGCGATGATAATGGCTTTCGCGTGCGCACGCTGGGAGAGGCGGACGATGATGAGGCCGTGCTTATCTCCGGTTTTTTCAAAACCATTGAACGCTATACGCCCCGGCTGGTCAGTTGGAACGGGTCAGGATTTGATCTGCCGGTGCTGCATTACCGCTGCCTGATCCACGGCCTGTCTGCGCCACGGTATTGGGATATGGGTGAAGATGATCGCGAATTCAAATATAACAACTACATCAGTCGCTATCACAATCGTCATATAGACCTGATGGATCTGCTTGCCAAGTTCAACGGCCGTGCCAATGCGCCGCTGGACCAACTGGCCAAGCTCTGCGGCTTTCCGGGAAAGCTGGGCATGGATGGCAGCCAGGTATGGGATGCGTGGCGTGATGGCAAGGCCGATGAGGTTCGCGCTTATTGTGAAACGGATGTGGTCAATACATGGCTGGTCTACTGCCGTTTCCGCCTGATGAAAGGCGAATTGGACAAAACCGCCTATGACGAAGAAGTTGCCCTGGTGCACAGCAGCCTGGCTGCCCTGAACAAACCACAATGGCAGGAATACCTGTCCGCCTGGGATTATCGGTAGTTTACTCGATACTACTGAAGGTGCACAGGGTAGGCTGAACGGATCATAATAGCGCCGACGCTGCCGCCAGGAAATGCGTTGAAAGATCTGCGCCGCTATTGAAACACACTTGTAATTGCTTGTGACCCAGAATGGGAACGTCACTGACAGGCTAATGAAGTCACCGACAGACTAAACAAGGAGCATAAAATGGCTGTTCAATTTTCAGGTTCTTTTCTCGTAAAATCCCTTCTGGCCAGCGCGCTGTCTGCGGCGGTTGCAACCACTGCCTTTGCACAGGCGGTAAAGGCCGATACCGAATCCAACCCGATCAGCCCTTCGGTACAAAGCGAAAGCGCCACCATGGAACACCACCGGATTGGCGAGTCCAAGCCGCAGCAGGGTATGAGGAAACACCATAAAGGCGATGGCCACAAACACGGCTATCATCGCAAGGGCCACATGCGTCACGGGGCGATCGTGATCCCCGGTCTGGGCGCGGGCAGTCAGAAACTGGTTGATGACCTGAAACTGACGGACGAACAAAAAGCCACACTCAAAGCCATCAAGGACGAACATAAAGCTGCCCGCGAGCCTAACCGTGAGGCTTTCCGCAAGTACCAGGAAGAGCGTCGCAAACAACTGGATTCCGGCAATATAGATCCGAAAGCGCTGTTGGAAGCACAGAAAGACATGCATGAGGGCTTTGAGAAAAAAATGGCAGATGATCAGGCCAAATGGCTTGGCCTGTGGGACACATTCAGTGCCGAACAGAAAGCGACTGTCGTTAAATATTTCAAGGACCGTTCTGCCAAATGGGAAGAGCATCGCAAGCAATTCCAACAGGAACGCGCGCAGATGACCGAGGCGCAAAAGCCTGAGTCGGATGCGACCGCCAGTGATAGCAAACCGGCACCCGCAGCACCAAAACAGTAAACGTCAGGCCTGTTCGGCCCGCCTTTCCGGGAAGTGAGGCAGCCCAGGCAGCAGGACGTCTCTGTAGGGCCCGCCAGCAAGCGCTGGCGGGCTTTTTTGCGACTGCATTTCCTTACCAGGCCACCCGCGCCTGGGCGGGCCCCGGCAGACGGCCCAATCGCAAGACAGATCGTTATGCTGCCCGGAGCATGTTGCCGGGGGCATTTTAAGCGGCGTGTACCGGGATTTACCGACAATTGTTTTGCAATGTTGCCTTTTCGCGCCAACTTGGTTGCAGGCTCATTAAAATAACGCCTTCAGAATACAGAGGTCAGCCATGCAGGAAACATTTACCATCGAATCCCTTGATCTGGAAGCGCGCGGCATCGCCCGGCGTGAAGGCAAGGCCATTTTCGTTGAAGGCGCGTTGCCCGCAGAAAAGGTAAGGGCTGACATTGTTCGCCGTAAACCCTCGTATGAAATTGCCCGCATGACATCGATTGTCAGGGAGTCGAGCCAGCGGGTTACTGCGCGCTGCCCTCATTTCGGCACTTGTGGCGGCTGTATCATGCAGCATCTGGATATGAGCGCACAGGTGGCGATCAAGCAGCGGGCGCTTGAGGATGGTTTCAAACATATTGCCAAAATGACGATACCCAGCGTTTTGCCGCCGCTGCAGGGCCCCGCGTGGGGGTATCGCTATCGCGCAAGATTGTCGGTGCGCAAGGTGATCAAAAAGGGTAAAGTGCTGGTCGGATTTCATGAGCGCAAGAGCCGGTACGTGACCGATATGACAGAATGTCATGTATTGCCCCCCTATGTTTCGGACATGCTGGTGCCCCTGCGTGAACTGATTGGCAGTCTGAGCATAGACGAAAAAGTGCCGCAAATCGAAGTGGCCGTCGGTGAGGCGACGACTGCGCTCTTACTGCGCCATCTGGAGCCGTTAACCGCTGCCGACATCGAACAGCTGGACGCCTTTTCGAGGCGTCACAACGTCGTTTGGTGGCTGCAATCCAAGGGGCCCGATACCGTCAGGCCGCTGCATGAGGAGCAGGCCGATTCGCTGTATTATCTGTTGCCGCAGTTCGGGCTGAAAATGCCATACAAACCAACGGACTTCACCCAGGTCAATTATTTCATCAACCGGTCCCTTATTGCCAAGGCCCTTAACCTGCTGGACGTTCAGCCCGACGAGCGGGTGGCGGACCTGTTCTGTGGCCTTGGCAACTTTACCTTGCCGCTGGCCACCATGGCACGCGAGGTCGTTGGCATTGAAGGCAGCAGCATACTGACAGACCGCGCCCTGCAGGCGGCCCGCCAGCACAACCTGCAGGATAAAACCCGATTTGCCACGTTAAACCTGTTTGAGGTAGATGTGGCCTGGTTGCGCGACCTGGGTCATTTTGATCGCATGCTGATTGACCCTCCCAGAGAAGGCGCGCAAGCGGTGGCGCTTGCGCTGGCACAACTTGAGCCGCAAGAGCGTCCGACCAGGATTGTGTATGTGTCCTGTAATCCGGCAACCCTGGCGCGCGATGCAGGCATACTGGTGCACGAGGGCGGCTACAAATTAAGTGCCGCGGGCGTCGTCAACATGTTCCCACATACCGGACATGTCGAATCCATAGCGGTCTTCGATAGCGTTTCAGACGAGACGGCCAGCACCTAGTGCGATCGCTTGACGAAAGAATGGGTCGGGCCAATGGCGTGACTGATGAAAAAAGCCCCTGACTGTTCAGGCTTGCCGGATCCTGGCAGGCCGGGCTGGGACGCCAGACAGGCCCGCACGGTTGGCATAGTATTCCCGCATGCAATCCGGTGGCCCGGTGCCACCACGAGACGATCGCTGCGGCAGACCGCGCCGACTGGCAGTTCGAGGTAATAAAAAAAACGATGCCCGTGAAATACGGCGCATCGTCTTTTCCTGTTTCAGGAGCGCTGCAGGTCAGGCCAGCTCGGCCAGTACCCGTTCGGCTTCGGCCTTGACCCGGGACGGTGCAGTGCCGCCGATATGCGCGCGCGATGAGACGGATCCTTCCAGCGTAAGCACGCTGAACACATCGCTGTCAATTGACGCATTGAATTTGCGCATTTCCTCCAGCGTCAGGTCAGCCAGATCGCACTGTTGCTCTTCGCAGTGGCGCACGGCCAGCGCAACGGTCTCATGCGCGTCGCGAAAGGGCAGGCCTTTCTTGACCAGATAGTCTGCCAGATCGGTGGCGGTGGAGAAACCCATCAGGGCGGCGTCGCGCATGGCCTGTTTGCGCACGCGAATACCGCCGATCATGTCGGCAAAAATCGTCAGCGTGTCGCGCAAGGTGTCGGCTGAGTCGAACAGGCCTTCTTTGTCTTCCTGGTTATCCTTGTTGTAGGCCAGAGGCTGGCCTTTCATCAGCGTCAGCAAGGCAATCAGGTTGCCGTTGACCCGGCCGGTCTTGCCTCGCGCCAGTTCCGGCACGTCGGGGTTTTTCTTTTGCGGCATGATGGAACTGCCGGTGCAGAAACGGTCTGCCAGATCAATAAAGCCGACACGCGGGCTCATCCACAGGATCAGCTCTTCCGACAACCTGGAAATGTGAGTCATGACCAGGGACACGGCGGCGCAAAATTCGATGGCAAAATCGCGATCGGATACAGCATCCAGCGAGTTGCGGCAGACGCTGTCAAAGCCCAGCAGCGCGGCAACCTGTTCCCGATCAATGGGATATGAGGTGCCGGCCAGCGCGGCCGCGCCTAAAGGCAGGCGGTTGCAGCGCTTGCGGCAATCGGCCAGGCGTTCCGCATCCCGCGCGAACATTTCAGCATAGGCCAGCAAATGATGGCCGAAAGTAACGGGCTGGGCCACCTGCAAATGGGTAAAACCGGGCATGATGGTGTCATGCTGTTCCAGCGCCACCTGCGCCAGGGCGCGCCGCAGCGAGGCGATCAGGTCCAGCGACACGTCGATTTCCGAGCGCAGCCATAAGCGGATGTCCGTTGCCACCTGGTCATTGCGCGAGCGACCGGTGTGCAGGCGTTTACCGGCATCCCCGATGAGCTCCACCAGGCGTTTTTCGATATTAAGGTGCACATCCTCCAGGTCCAGCAGCCAGGTAAACGTGCCGGCGTCAATTTCCTGAAGAATCTGCTGCATACCTTTGTCGATGGCGGCCAGATCGTCGGCGGAGATAACGCCAGTTGTGGCCAGCATAGTAGCGTGGGCCAGCGACCCCTGAATGTCAAAACGGGCCAGTCGCTTGTCAAAATCGACCGAAGCGGTGTAGCGCTTGACCAGGTCCGATACGGGTTCAGAGAAACGGGCCGACCAGGCCTGGGCTTTTTTGTCGAATTGATTGGTTGGGTTGGGGCTATCTGTCATAGTGTGTGTTGATCTGTCCAATGTCGGTATTTTGCGATAATCAGCGGTATTTTAGACGCTGATTTCAGATGCTTGTGTGATAATCGATGGTTTGCAAAAGAAACAGAGCAGGATAATGGAACCAGCGGTGAGTGTCGCGTTTGCACAAATCAA
>DATGQC010000088.1:0-2206 GCA_035304425.1 Advenella sp. | reverse complement strand
TGCTGCGGTTGCTGTTGCATTTGCTGCTGTTGCATTTGCAATTGTGCCTGCTCCTGTTCGGGAATGTCGGTAGAACCATCAAAGGTATGCCCGCCATAAAATGGCGGCGCTATGATTGGTTCGCTATCCCGCCACTGTTGGTCAGCCAGATGCAGGGCCGCATACTGCTGGATCCAGCGATTGTCGTCGGCCTTGCGTGCGTATAACATGATCCCGTTACCGGTTTCGACCAGCGCCGGCGCAGACGCGAACGGCCCATTGATACGTACCAGCGCATCGTCAATCCGGGTCCAGATGGATTTTCCGGTGCGACTCATGGTTGCGACCACCGTCTTGCCCGAACGCGTTTTCAATACGGCCGGCGAATCCTGGAACTCCGGCCCCTGCTCCGTGACCGATATCCAGTGCAGTGGCAGACGGGCATTGTCATCCAGCCGTCCCTGCGCCAGATACAGATGCCCATCAGCACGGTTGCGATAGTATGCCAGTAAAGTGTTCCGATCAGTGACCAGCGTTGTCAGGCCGCCCTGCCCGTCCGGGCCAGCGGCCAGGCGCCATGCTCCCCAGCCCGTTTTTTCATGATGCGCGCTGGTCCAAAATTCGCCTTTCAGGGTCTGCGCCAGCACCCACAGCTGCGCTCCATGCTGCAGCAACGCAAAGGTCTGACTTGCCGTTTTCAATACTGGCAACCGGCTTTTGTTCCATGAGCGCATATCTGTCGATCGCAGATAATAATAGTAACCATCGGCGCCCATACCCACCACCCTGACCTGCTTGCCGACCATGACCACCTGAGGCTGCGTCGTCAGCAGCACCGGCAGGCGGAACCATGCAGACCAGGAAGTATCATTTTCGGGTACGGCCGTGCGGGCACGCCGGAAATACAACTGACCCTGTCCGTCGCGGGCAAATACCGCCAGGCGCCCGGCAGGCGTAAAAAAAGGCCTGACGCCGGTGAACACCAGACCGCCCAATACCGTCCATCTCTGTCTTGCACCATTCCAATAGACTGCAGCGTTACTATATTCGCCGCGAGTGAACAAGCCAAGCCCCGTAGCCTCGGTGTACAGCGGCGCCACAGACGTATTGGACTGACTGGAATAGTACATGCGCTCTGCCCATAGCGCGGCCGGCCCCATCGGTTCTCGGCAATTGAGTGGCGCGCTGCAATAACGATAGTCATATTGCGCGTACAAATTGAAGATTCGTGATTTATCCGACAATTGCCGTAGGGTCAGGGTCAACGGCCGCTCCTGATTCGGATAATTGACGTAAGAGACCGCTTCATAATTGCCCGCTGTAATCGCCATCGCGTCGCGAACCAGCCTGGCCGAGGCAATGTGATCGGGATGATCATGCCCTGTGCAACGCCAGCATAATTTGTTGTATGGGGTCTGCACGCTATCATCCATCAAGCGGATCTTGCCGGGCTCAAAACGCAGAATCAGTGCCGATAACGTCTTGACCAACGACGCGCGCGTATAGGTTTCGAAATACTCGCCCAAGGCCTGTGCCATTTGTTCCGGTTGAATCTCCAGCCGGGATAGCGGAGTCAGATCGCCCCACCCCTTATCCAGCCATGGGTCCTTGATTCTCAGAAACACCAGCGAAATGCGCGGATTTTTCCATAATGAATACTGGGCAATGTGCGTCTTGTTCACCAGTAGCGGTGCTTGCACCCAGGTATTGGCCGCGCCGGCCATCAGGGCGTAGGCGGCGCGTACACCATTTTCGCGCTGGGACATATATCCGACGCCTTCCCCCCGTTCGCCCGCCGTCAAATAGACAACCTGAACACAGCCCCCTGCCCGGATCGTGTCGAAAATATCCGGGTTCATGAAAAGCAGATCATCGTCTTCGTGGGCCACAAAAATCTGGTCGCGCCTGCCGTGGCATTGCGTCTGTGATTTATTGCGGTCTGCCGGGGCGACAGCTTTATGCGAGGTAATCAACGGCACAGGCGCAGACGAAACAGCGGGTTTGAACGAGGATCCTGGCCCATCTGAACCGGTGGAAATAATCGGATCCGCTGTAATGGCCTTGGCTGCCAGCAGGGAAAAACCCGGAACGGTCGCAGATGCCGCCCCTGCCGTGGAATGGGCAGCAGATCGGCCGTGGCTCGTGGTATTGTTGCCAGAAACCGGATCCTTGATTGAAGCAGGATTATTTGCGGACGATGGTGACAATACCGGCTCAAATGCGCCTG
>DATGQC010000087.1:0-3556 GCA_035304425.1 Advenella sp. | reverse complement strand
TTATTACCGCATTACTTATGATGTGAAACCCATTTCGCTATCGATCGATGCGAGTCTGCTGTTGCTGTGCGCGCTGGCGATTGTGGCGGGCCTGCTGGCGCCGTTGTTCCTGCGGTTTCTGGATGCCATCCGCCAACTGTTCCGTAAAACCAGATTGCCGCTGCCGTTCAGCCTGGCGCTGGGCGGGGCGCTGCTGGGCGGCATTCTGATCCTGCAGCCGGCGGCATCGGGCAACGGCTACGGGCCGATTGAAGATATGCTGACGCTATCCTGGACCATGCCGGCCGTATTGCTGATGCTGGCGTACAAGGTGCTGGCCACGGGGGCGACGGTGGGTTCGGGCGCGACCGGCGGCGTCTTTACGCCCATGTTAATGGTCGGGGCCAGCGTAGGCATGCTGTTTTACCAGATCATTGCGTTTGTCATGCCTGAACTGGCAGCCCAGCCGGCGCTATATATATTGATTGGCATGGGCGCATTTCTGGCCGCCGGCACGCATGCACCGCTGATGGCTATCCTGATGATATTTGAAATGACTCACCGGATTGACCTGGTGCTGCCGCTCATGTTCGCCTGCGTCATTGCCAATGTGGTCAGCAGCCTGTACAGCACCCCGGCCATGTACGGCGTGACCCTGTCGCGGGAGCAGACCGCGCGCCTCAGGCGCCAGATAAGCAGCATGACGCTCAAGGGGCTGGTGATTGAAGCACAAACGGTGCTGCGCCAGGATCAGACGCTGGAGCAGGCAGTGGCCATGTTTCAGGATCATCCCGTGCGGTATATTTACGTGGTGGATGAAAAGGATCACTACCTTGGGGTGTTGTCCAACCAGGAAGTGACGCGCTGGCTGTTGTCCCAGTCGCCCATGACGACGCCCATATCCGAGCTCATGGTGCAGCCTCATTTCATTCCGGTGCTGCATCCTGACATGACGCTGGGAGAGGGGCTGGAACTGTTTCTGACATTCATGGGGGAACGTTTGCCGGTGCTGTTGTCAAAAGATGAGCCGATACTGCTGGGCGTGGTGCGAAAATCCGCCATTCTGGAGCAATTGGAGGAGCAGCGCGCACTTCAGGAACGACATCAGCCACCCCATATAGATTTTCGCATTTCCGGCGACAAATGAACATGACATATTCAGAGATGACAGAACAGGTCGCTGCGGCGGCCCCGGACACCGGCAACGACAGCGCCCCTGCTGTTGCGGGGCCAACGCCGGCAGGCAGTGCAGTGCTTGACTACACCGATGGCGCGGGCCTGCGCCCCTGGCAGTTCAGCGTGGCGCCGATGATTGATGTCACGGACAGGCATTGCCGCTATTTTCACCGTCTGCTGGCGCCCAATGCGTTGTTGTATACCGAGATGATCACCACTGGTGCTCTGGTCTACGGCGATGTGCCCAGACATTTGCGCTTCAGTGCGCAGGAACACCCGGTTGCTTTACAGCTGGGCGGCAGCGAGCCAGCGGCGCTGGCCCATTGTGCCCGGTTGGGGCAAAGCTGGGGGTACGACGAAGTCAATCTCAACTGTGGCTGCCCCTCAGAGCGGGTGCAAAAGGGAGCGTTCGGCGCCTGCCTGATGGCCGAGCCGGCACTGGTGGCCGATTGTATCAAGGCGATGCAGGATGCGGTTAGCATCCCGGTCACGGTCAAGCATCGGCTTGGACTGGACGACGATCAATCCTATGATTTCGTGCGCGATTTTGTCGGGCAACTGTATGACGTCGGTTGCCGGGTATTTGTCGCGCATGCGCGCAACGCCGTGCTCAAGGGGCTGTCTCCCAAAGACAATCGTGAGATTCCGCCATTGCGCTATGATGTCGTGACCCGGCTCAAGCACGATTTTCCGGATGCCCTGTTTGTCCTTAACGGCGGCCTTAACACGCCAGATCTGATCACCTCGGCGGTCAACGCGTTCGACGGCGCGATGGTCGGACGGCTCGCATGGCACGAACCCTATTTGCTGCGTGATATCAGCCGGCGCTTGTGGCCCGACACTCCCGTTGCAGATGATGCAACGATTGTGCAGCAGATGGCCGGCTATGCCCGAGCAGAAGTGGCGCAGGGAGTCCCTCTGCGCGCCATTGTCAAGCCCATGCTGGGTCTGTTCAACGGACGCAAGGGCGCGCGTCAGTGGCGACGCCATCTGTCCGATCCGGCACAACTGGCAACCCAAAATCCGGAAATCCTGCAGCAAGCCTTTGCTTTTGTCACCTAGCTGCGCCGTATCGGACGTTGGTCCGGGCGGAAAAGAGCGGGGCATAAGAAATGAATTTGCCATGCCTGAAAAAGTACGCGCCAATTGCGTATAATCAACATCGTTACATTTTTTTATGATGAGAAAATAACTATATTAATCAATGTGTTGTGTCGTTTTTCAAGGTTTTGCACGAAACCGAAATGACTTGAAATATCCCGGTCAATACTATATATTGTGGTAAACCAAAAATAAAACACTATATATAGATTATAGTCGGTCCGGCTCCGAACCGTTCCATCAACCATCATGGATATGCACACGCAATGAACAGCACACTCTTGGTCACCAAACGTGACGGCAGAAAAGAACCTATCGATCTGGACAAAATTCACCGCGTTATTACGTGGGCGGCAGATGGTCTGGATCATGTTTCGGTGTCGCAAGTTGAGCTCAAATCCCATATACAGTTCTACGATGGCATCAAGACCGAGGACATCCATGAAACGATCATCAAGGCCGCAGCCGACCTGATTTCACAGGCTACGCCTGATTATCAGTATCTGGCGGCGCGTCTGGCCATCTTCCATCTGCGCAAGAAAGCTTTCCAGCAGTTCGATCCGCCGTCGCTCTACGATCATGTCAGGCGGCTGACCGACATGGGCAAATACGACGAACATATCCTGCAGGATTATACGCGGGAGGAGTTCGACGAACTGAACAGCTATATCGACCATAGCCGCGATATGCGATTCTCCTACGGCGCGGTCAAGCAGCTTGAGGGCAAGTATCTGGTGCAGAATCGCGTTAACCACGAAATCTACGAAAGCCCCCAGTTTCTGTATATTCTGGTGGCCGCATGTCTGTTCTCGAAATATCCGAAAGAGACGCGCCTGTCGTATATCAAGGGTTTTTATGATGCGACTTCGCAGTTCAAAATCTCCCTGCCCACGCCTATCATGTCAGGCGTGCGCACACCGACGCGTCAGTTCAGTTCCTGCGTGCTGATCGAGTGTGGCGACAGTCTGGATTCCATTAACGCCACGACCAGTGCTATCGTGCGCTACGTATCGCAGCGCGCCGGTATCGGCATTAACGCTGGTCGCATCCGTGCCGTTGGCAGTCCGATTCGCGGTGGTGAGGCGCAGCATACCGGGTGTATTCCTTTTTACAAGCACTTTCAGACGGCAGTCAAATGCTGCTCGCAGGGCGGTGTGCGTGGCGGCGCGGCCACCTTGTTTTATCCCATGTGGCATCTGGAAATTGAATCGCTGCTGGTGCTCAAAAACAACCGGGGCGTAGAGGAAAATCGTGTTCGCCATATGGACTATGGCGTGCAGATCAACCGGCTGCTCTATCA
>DATGQC010000086.1:0-7827 GCA_035304425.1 Advenella sp. | reverse complement strand
GAAACGACGACCGCCTGGCTTCTCGTTCCTGGAAGCGGTCATCGATGATCTGTCATTCGACGGGCTCTGCTCCTGAAGCGCCGCAACAAATGCGACGACAGCAAGGTATGCCTGTTGTCGCGCCAACGATTTCATCAAGATCAAAAGATGTGCTGGAAACCACGCAACAATCACGGATTTTACGGAATTCTTGGTCTTATCAATTACTCCGTTGTTCATGCGAATTATCGACTAGACATAACATGGCCCGTCTATCAATGGATGGGCCGCAACAAATTCCTCATCAATCGCCAGACCGATTCCAATGCCATCGCCGACTGTTACGCAGCCATCTGCATCCAGCACATAAGGTGGTTTATCGGTAAGCTGATCACGAAACGGATTATAGGCAGTAAGATCAGCCTCGAAATAACCCGGGTTGTCGATCGCGCACATGAAGCTGATTGATGTGGCCATATTGATGGCCGTCGCCGAAGTGTGGGGATTAACACTCAAACGATGGCAACTGGCCATGGCCGCTATTTTCAGTGATTCGGTGATCCCGCCGGCCTTGGACAGGTCGGGTTGCACAAATCCCAGTACCTGAGCCTCAAGTATCGGCGCAAACTCATAACGTGTGTAGTGATTTTCTCCTGCAGCCAGAGGTGTTCGCCCAAGGCGCGACGCGCGGCGGTATAACCCCAGGTCGTGGGCAGGAAACGGCTCTTCCAGCCAGCCTACCTTAAGATCGTCATAAAAAGGCAAGATGCGACGCACATCATCCAGGGTGTAATTGGTATTGGCATCGACCAATATATCAATTTGCTCTCCAACGCCTTTGCGCACGGCAGCCACGCGCGCTATATCGCGTTCGATGCTGTCTCCCACCCGCAGCTTCAGCGCCCGATAACCCTGGCTGACATAGCCTGCAGCCTCCTCGGCAAGCGCCTCGGGCGCCTGCCAACCCAAGGATATGCCCCCCGCATATGCTTTGATGGGCTTTCGCTTGCCGCCAATGAGCGTATGCAAGGGCAAGCCGGCGACCTGACAGCGAATATCCCATAACGCCAGGTCCAGGCCGCTGAGCGCCAGCGCTGCAGCGGCCCCCATGCCATGGCTGGAAATCTGCATTTTATGCACTTTTGACCAGACCCCCGATACATTCATCGGATCCATGCCGACCACCAGCTCGGACAGCGTGGTATCAATGAGTCGGGCGATAGCGCCGGGGCAGCGACCATGATGCGCTTCGCCCCATCCTGTCAGCCCGTCATCTGTTTGCACGCGAACCAGCACGGCATCGCGTTTTACGCTTTTGCCAATACCTAAGCGCACTGACTTTTCTTCAGGAACAGGAAAAGAAATAGGATGGGCCTGAATGCTGGAAATTTTCATCTTGAACCTTTGCAAATAGATTAGTCATAGATTTCTGGATTGACCAGATTAGCGAACCGCTGTCCGTGCAGCAAGCGCAGGACCTCGTCTACCGCCCCCTGGCTCATGCGTTTCATGCTGGCGGTTGTGATGCCCGCGATATGAGGCGTCAGATACAAGTTTTTCTGTTCTGCGGGATACATGCCGGGCTTGACGGGTTGCACGTCATGGACATCCAGCACGGCAGCCGCAATTTTTCCATGATCCAACGCATTCATTAATGCTGCCGTATTAATGACAGGCCCCCGCGAGACATTGATTAATATCCCGGACGTTTTCATGGCGTTTAACTCAGCCGTGTCCACCAGCCCGATTGTGTCCGCATTCAGGGGGCACGATAGAACAACAATATCTGCCTGCGAAAAAAGCGCCTGTTTGTCGGCATACGCAACACCGTCAGGCAAGCTTTCCCTGCGTCTGGACAGACCGATCACCTTCATTCCCAGCGCTGTCGCCACGTTGGCCAGCGCCCCCCCGATAGCGCCAACGCCTACAATGCCAAGCGTCAAGCCGCCAAGCTCGCCCATCTGATCTGCCAGTTCCCTCCTGGATTGCCAGTCCGAACCACCGTTTTCGATGCGTTGGGTATCTATCCTGCGCCGGACAAGCAACATGGCCGCAACGCAGTACTCCACCACGGAGCGGGTATTGCAGCCCGGAATATTGGCCACGGGTATTTTTCTGGCGCTAGCGTTTTTCATTGGTATCATGTCCAGGCCCACGCCATGCCTGACCACCCCTTTTAGCCGGGTCTGATAATCGAAAATATCATCGGGAAGCTTAGCACGCACGATCAGCGCGTCCGCATCGGCGACCAGACGGCGCAAGGTGCCAGGATCTGCTTGCGGAGCAACAATAACGTTGGCATGCAGTCGCAGTCGATCCGCTTCCTCAGCCAGAATATCATTCGTCAGTAACACGGTATATGTATGTTCAGCCATGGCTATCTTCTCTTTCTACTATGTTGCGCAGTACGCCCAGTTTCTCGATGCTGATCGACAGCGACATGCCCGGAATCAACCACGCCGGCGGTTGGTGATTTGCCGCCACGCCTGCGGGCGTACCTGTCGCGATGATATCGCCCGGTTCCAAAGGCATTTGGGCAGAGATAAACTCAATCAGTTCATCAATCCGAAACAGCATCTGGCCGGTGCTTGAATCCTGAAGGCGCGCGCCATCGGCATCAAGCGTGATGGACAGATCATGCGGGTCGGCAATGGCGTCAGCCGGGATTATCCAGGGCCCCAACGGCCCGGATGTCTTCTGGTTTTTCCCGCGCACGAAGCCGCCATCATCCTTCACATAGTTAGTCACACTGACATCATTGAAAATGGTATAGCCGCAGATATAATCCGCTACTTCGCTGCGGTCGATTTTCAATGCCTGTTTGCCAATAATGACGGCCAGCTCGGCTTCATAGGTAACGTGGTTGGCGGGGTTTATCCGGATCGTCTCTTGCGGCCCGATGATTGTGCTGGCCGATTTAATAAAGATGACAGGCTCGGCCGGCGGTGCACGTTTGGTTTGCAATAACCCATCATGGTAGTTGAAGGCCGCCCCCACGATTTTTCCCGGATCAGGCAGCGGCGCCAGGATCTTCACCTCTGATAGAGGCAACAAGCACTGGTCGTTTGGCAACGTCATAGACAGCTGATACGCCAGCGTCTGCAGACCGTACCGTACCCAGTCGAGCATGTTGGGCGCCAACCCCTGCAGGGCCGCCGGCCTGAGTGCATGCGCACCGTCCACGACATAGTCGGCAGTTCGTTCACCCGCTGCCAGCGCTGTAATGACACCCGCGCGCGCAAAACCGGCGTGTTCAAATGTGATAAACCGCATGCTGTTCACACCGCGTATTTTTCAAGAACATTGCGATTAATGTCGATGCCCAGGCCAGGCTTGCCCGGAACAGCGACCGTGCCGTCGCGCAAGACGATAGGCTCCTTCGCCAGATGGTCCCGGAACGGATTTTCGCATTGCTCGAACTCAAAAAGTGGCGGCATGGGCCGGAAGCTGGGGGGTTGATCGGGCAGTGCCGCAATGAAATGCAGCGTAGCAGCCACACCGATGACTGATCCCCATGCATGAGGCACACACTCGACTCCATGAGCAGTGGCCAGCGCGGCAATTTTCCTGCACTCACTGAAGCCACCGGCAGCGCATATATCGGGCTGGATGATATCCATTGCCTTGCGGTTGACGATATCCCGGAATCCCCACCGGGTGTACTCATTCTCCCCGCCGGCCACGGCCATATCCAGCGCCTGTGTCACCTGAACATAACCATCCAGATCTTCCGGGGAGATGGGTTCTTCGAACCATTCCACATCCAGTTTCTCCAACTCCCGTCCTAACCGGATCGCTGCAGGGACTGTGAAGCAATGATTGGCGTCAACCATCAACCGGATGTCGTCGCCAATCGCCTTACGCACCGCTTCAACCCGGGCCAGATCAAGCCTGGGCGAGCCAAGGCCGATTTTCATCTTGATCGCGGAAAACCCGCCGTGCTTGTACTCCAGGGCTTCCTCAACCGCCTCTTCGACCAATCGATCCATGTCAATAAAATACAGTCCCGTGGCATAAGCGGTCACCGTGTCGCGAAAGGCGCCGCCAATCAGCTTATGTATCGGCTTGCCGCAGGTTTTGCCGATAATATCCCAGAGCGCGATATCAATACCGCTCATCGCCGCGATGGCCATCCCTTTGGCGCCATAGTCCTTGATCCGGTTGTACAGGTCTTCCCATATCACTTCTGCGTCGAATGCGTCCCGACCAATAATGCGTTGCGCAAATTGTGAATCGATAAAACTACGCGCAACCTGGGCGGGACCGTAGCATTCGCCCCAGCCGATCGTGCCGTCTTGCGTTTCTATTTCGACGATGCACGAGCCGCGCGTTTTATATAGCCATCCGCGCGACGACGTAAAGGGGCGTGCGATTGGCGCACTGACCACATGGCAAGTTACCTTTTTGATTACACTCATTTCTTGTCTTCCGCTTTGTTGAATACTTTTTCGCTGGCGCTATCCAGTGTCTTCTGGACGGCATTGATTTCGCGGGTGAGATCATCGCCCTTGAGCGGACTGATGATGACACCATTGCGATCGGCAAAGGATTTGAACTGATCGCTTTCTATGGCTTTGGAGAATAATTCAATCAGCCGTATGCGCACCGGCTCCGGCGTTTTGGCCGGCGCGACGATATATGCCATTTGTACTAGCGGCCCATACGGAAAAACGTCATATCCCAATTCCTTGAAGGTAGGCACCTCTGGCATGATGCCCAAACGTTCATTGGCGAAAACGCCGATCGGCTTAACGTTACCGGCATCAATCTGCGGCTTGCTCTCGGACGGTTTAAGTACTGCTGCGGAAATCTGTTTTCCGGCAAGGTCTGCGATCACTTTTGCACCCCCGGTATAGGGCACATTGATATACGGCGCCTGGGCGGCTCTTGCGGTCATTTGAGCAAATATATGATTCAAATTATGCGACCCGGGTGTGCCGATGGACACTTTTCCCGGATTCTCTTTTACATGCGCAAGGAAGGCTTGCAGATCCTGCGGCCCGCTATGGGTGGGCACCAGCAGCATCAGCGGATCCACCGAAACCCTTGCGATGGGCACAAACTGATCATTGGTCAGCGTTGTGAGCTTTTGCGATATCTGGGCGAGCGTGGAACTTGTGCCCATGCCGACCATATAGCCGTCGGGCGCTGCGCGGGCAACTTTAGACATGCCGATCGACCCCGTCGCACCAGGTACATTTTCCACAATCAGGTTTACCCCGGACTGATCGGCAACGATTTTCTGCAATTGGCGCGCCGCAATATCGTTTGATCCGCCCGCATTCCACGGGATCACGAACTGTATATCTTTCTGCGGAAAGTTTTCAGCAGCAAAAGAAGGTGCCTGGATCGCGGCAATCGCCGACAGCACCCATGCCGCAACGGTTATTCGTTTCATAAGTTGTCTCCAGATAAAGTGGCTTGTTGTCGTCTCATTCCCACATGTCCGCATTCTATCGAAGTTTGTTATAACAAACAACAAATAAATTAAATAAATTTCCTCCCAAATCGGTTAACATTGCAGCAATCTCCCAATCATTTCCCCTTACCATGTTTGCTCCGCTGCTGCCGCTTGAGAAAAATAATTTGTCCGATCTGGCTTACCTTGCCATGAAAAACGCCCTGCTTTCGGGCGCATTCAAACCTGGCGAGCGGCTTATTCTGAGGGATGTAGCAGGAAAACTGGGTATCAGTCTGACGCCGGTCAGGGATGCGGTGAATCACTTGATTGCCGAGCGTGTTCTGGATCGCGGCCCCGGAGGACAAAAAGGCGGCGCCTCGGTCCCACAGCTCAACAGCGATCAGATCCGGCAACTGATGTTCCTGCGCGCCGAGCTGGAGTCAAAGCTGGCCCACGCCGCTGTTGCTCATATC
This sequence comes from Advenella sp., assembly GCA_035304425.1. Lineage (GTDB taxonomy): Bacteria > Pseudomonadota > Gammaproteobacteria > Burkholderiales > Burkholderiaceae_B > Advenella. Next base: position 1,974 of record DATGQC010000086.1, on the reverse strand, counting down.
AAAGAGGGCGATATTGAAAAGCTGGAAGCCATTGTTAATCAAATGGGCAAGTGCATTGATAGCGACAGCAAGAGCAAATACCTGGAATTACACCGGCGTTTTCACTTTTCGCTTTACGAACATGCGAAGATGGACGTGGTGCAGGACATCACAGAAATACTTTGGTTGCGCTGCGGCCCGGCACTGAATGCCGTACTGCCCGATTACGTGCCGAATCTGAAGCAGCAGGACCACCACCGGGCAGCACTCACCTTCCTGAAAGCACGCGATGCAGAACAGGTTTCTCAAAGTATCAGAATGGATATCACCGAAGCCGGCAACTATATTTATCAGCAGCACACAGGAAAAAACGCAAATAGGTAATGCCGGCGGATAACGTATTTATGACGTCCTGTCCGAGACGTTGCAATTGCCCGATCGCCAGGAGCAGACTGACCAGGCCTGCGGCTCGTAACACGCCTGCCGTAGCGATGCGTTCATTATCCGACCGGCTGTGAAACAGCGGGCCGGGGACTCTGCTTACGCCCCGGGCGCTAATGCGTTATCACCAGCCGCCATACACCTACAGTTCCAACGCTTCTTTCAGCAAAGCCACCCTGGGGTTGCGCGCGCCTGCACGACAGATCAGAGCCACGACGCTGGAATGGGGCGCAGGCGCCACGCGCAGCCGCTTGACCGACCCTGTCTGCAATGTACCGTGATGAAGCAGGGTTACATCGGGCACGATACCGATACCCAAACCGGTAGCGACAAATTGCAGGCTGGTCGTCGGACTGGTTGATTCGATTACAGGCAAGGGCGCAGGTACGCCGGCGCGGGTGAAGCAGTCTTCGATCAGTTTACGCCCCATCGAGTTTTCAACGGGCATCACCCAGCGTTCTGTTGCCAAACGGGCCCAGCCTACACGGCGCGAACGGACCAGTGGATGCGTCACGGATGCCACCACGGCAAACTGCACCTCGAACAATGTGGTGTATTCAAATGCATCGGCCTGGCCAGCCAGCATTTGCTGGGGAAAGGTGGTAATGAGCGCATCCAGTTCGCCGCGCTGGAGCGCCCCGATCAGGGCCGGGACTCTTTCTTCAAGCAATTGCACCCCTACGGGAACGTCGCCTTGCACCAGCTTTGCAATCACGCCCGGCAGATAGGTTTGCGCCACGAACGGCGGCGCGCCGATACGGATTCTGGTGGTAAAGCGATCGGCCGAGGCTGCCTCTGCACGAAGATGAGAAAGCTCATGCAAAAGCATCGTGGCCCCGCGCAATACAACTTCCCCCTGGGGGGTCGGCTTCAAGCCGCGCGCGGTGCGTAAGAACAGGGCAAAGCCAAAAGCGCTCTCGATTTCTGTCAACGACTTGCTCAATGCAGGTTGCGTCAGACTGAGCGCCAGCGCTGCGGCCCGCAGACTGCCCCGATTCTGTACTTCCGTAAGCAAACGCAGGTGCCGAAAGCGCAACCTGGCGATCAGATAGTCAGGTTCGATCAATATTATTACCCAGAAGTATCAAACATAAAGTTATCGCTATATGAAAATATATCACTTTTTCTATTCGCTGGGATCGTCTACTCTTGGTGCATTATAAGGAGAGACAACCATGCATCGCCGAACCTTTTGCCTTGGCGCCCTGGGCGCCGGTCTGTTGGTCAAAGCCACAACGTCGCAGGCAGCAGAGACCTATCCTTCAAGAGCCATACGTGTCGTTGTCCCGTACCCCGCGGGCGGCGGACCGGACATCATGATGCGACAGTTTGGCCCCGTACTGGGCGCTGAACTGGGACAAGCCGTCGTGGTGGAAAACAAAGTGGGTGCGGGCGGTGTACTGGCTGCCCAGTATGTGGCGCATGCCCCCGCCGATGGCTACACCGCGCTGATGGGTTCCAATTCGCACCTGATTCAGAAGATATTGCAGCCCAAACTGAATGTCGACCCGCTCAATGATTTCGTTCCGGTCACCATTATGGGTACGTCCCCCA